>CAYSLW010000007.1:0-20445 GCA_964431955.1 uncultured Candidatus Methanoperedens sp.
GGCAGGGCGGCGCGGCTTATTCATTCTTTCATACTGCTAAAGAGCGGATACCCTATCTTTGCTTTTAACCCTGATAGGAAATACGAGTATTTCAATTATCTTGAGAAAGGAAGGGAGTCGGATGTCAGTGATTTTGTCAGGTTCATAATCGATGAACACAGGAAAATACTGCCTGAAAGGTAATACCCGCAGGAAATGACCCGCGTCCGTCGTGGCGGTGGCTGGAACAGCTACGCAATTGACCTTCGCTCCGCTGATCGCGCCCTCGGCTTCTGCCGAAAATATAGTAGCATGGCATCTGATCAAGAAAGGTCGTGAGTCAAAGCCATTCTTTGAGCCTTACTACTGGAAGAACAAGCACGAGGTTGATTTTGTATACGACGACTCAAGAATAGTAATACCTGTAGAAGTGAAGTATAGAGAGCACCCTACAAATGCTGATCTTAAAGGACTATTGGAATTCATGGAGATAGAAGGTCTCAAGACAGGAATTGTTGTGACCAAAGACATCTTCAAGAAAGAAGAGGACAGGGAACGCCTGGTGTTATTTATCCCGGTATGGCTTTTCTTGCTCCTGATATGATGAAGGCCCGTGATATTTATTCATCAGAACTCAACTCCCTCTCACACGGCTGGAAATCCTCTCAAGATATAAAATATCTTCTCGTGAAGATTTTGAAAAAAACGTGTCAACGGCGGTGGCTGGAACTCCTTCGCTGGGTTCGCCGGTCAGCGAAGCGCATCCGCTGCGACCCAGGCGTCCGCGCCCGCTACCTCGGCCTTCGCCTTGTGAGGGATTTGTGACCCCTTTCCACTTTACCACATCCATTGCGCCTCAATTTAAACACCAAAAACCTGCAAGCCAACAGAGGCTATGAAAGCACTTTAATGCCGGGAAGCAGAACTGAAGAAAAAAATAAGCTTCTGTACGCAGAAAGCCGAAAAGGCAAAATTAGATGAGACTTGCAAGATAGGTCCATTCGTCACTGAACCATAAAAATGGATGAAATGACCTATTTTATTTCTAGAGTATATATGTATTGACAGCTTCTACCAGGACTTTATAAGAAATCCACACCATCCAGATGATGATTGCCAGGAAAAGTATTGTGAACAACAACTTTGCAAATCCTATTATTATTTTATTATTATTCATATTTTTCCCTCCTATTTACTGGATTTTTCCGCCTCAACGCTTCTCATTATATCTTCGTACTCGATTGGATGCTCATGGCGCATTTCTTCCTCTGGAATATTACCTGTTAACCACGACAGATTTAAAAATTTCTCAAAATGTTCATCATAAAAATGTCCTATGAATACAGCAAGTGAAGCAAGAACCGCTTCCCATGTGTGGAACAGAAAGGAAATCTGAATAATAGAAATGGGCAGGTATTTCATCACTTCGAAGGGATACCACAAAATCAAGCCTGTGATTCCCATAACGACTGCTCCAAATCCTGCTCCGAAATATTCAAACTTCTGCTTCCAGGCATATCTCCCGAATCTGGGAGGTTTGTCTGTATACCTGAAATAATACAGCATCTGCTGCTTGAAGTCTTTAATATCATTAAGATTAAATAATACGTCGAAACGGGGCTTCTCTATAATCACATGGAAAATCACATGGTATATGCTCACACCAATCATTACCAGACCTGAATAGTGGTGAATAAGAGTTCTGTTATCAAAGCCTCCCACAGAGGCAATCATCCACTGCGACCACCATTCATCAGGAAACTTTAGAGGAAAGCCCGTGTACGCAAGCAGTATAAAAGATACGAAGAAAATTATATGCTGGATGCGCTGATTAAGTGTAAACCTTTTGAATATTAATTCAGTCATTGTTAATGCCTCCTTCTTAGCTCGAAACGAGATGAAATACCAAGGAAAATAAGCCCAAACACAAAAGCTAGCTCAAATAATATCATTATTATATAGAAATAGGTTACAAGTTTTTTGACATCAATGGAGAATAAGATAACAGAATCTTCTTCATGAACCTTACCGCCATAAATGTATGCCTTTTCTGCACCAGGATGACAGCCGGTTTTTCCACATGTGGCTGCTAGGTTCGCATGATATATCGATGATTTCGGGTCGCTTTCAGGTCTTATATCGTGGCTCTCATGGCAGTCTGAACACGTTGCAAGCATCTTTCCGCCTGCTATATATGCTTTATAATGATATGATTTCTCATAGGTACCAAATTTTTCATCATGGCAGTCAGCACACATCAAGGGCACATTATCAGGATAGGTCAAAGACTTTGGATTTCTGAAAGAAAGAATATCATGGGCACCATGGCAATCTGTACACGTGGCAGCTATTTCCACTCCTTTTTCAAGTTCTTTCCAGTGGATGCTTTCTTTATACATGCCTGTCTCTTTACCATGACATTTTGAGCACATGTCAGATATTTTTGTTCTATGGGGCACGCCTGTAAAATTCTTGCGCATAACATTTATAGATACTATGGTACCGCTAATTTTTATGTCTCCGCCATGACAGTCTGTACATAAATTTTTATTAAAGTGTACGCTTTTCTGAAACTCATTTACCTGTTTGGAATGACAATGGTAACAGGATATGTCTTCTTCATACTGCCCGGATACAACTATAACCTCGGTCATTATTAAAAACATACCAGCAATAAAGAAAGCTACCGCTAACTTACTAACCATGGAATAGAATTTCCTCCTCTTAGTATTATTCGTATAACCACCGCCTGCTTGGTGCACTTTCAACTTCTCGACACATGATTTTTCGTTCCACTATCGGTTTTAATTCAAACCTGCCCGTTTTTCCCGTTTTATGCTTTGTCTGATTTAGAATCGTGATTTTTGGCTTCGCCCTCATTCGTTTTATGGTTTCTATCTTCAGACAAAATCAATCATATTTTTCCTATCATGCGACAATTTCTTTTTCTAACGTAAATATTTATTGGTTTTGTTACATAACAATTTTATCCATACAACACATCATGTGGCTGATGATATTCGAAAAAATCCCCACAGTACCCACCTCAGAAGAACTCCTTGACAAATCCTTCCGCCGAGCCACAAGAGCCAAGCGCGGAAAAGAGGTATTAGACCGCGCATCCAAGCTCAAAGCCGAAGAATCCATGCTCCTGACCGCAGCCAACATACTCAGCGATAACCTTGTTAACATCGTCAAAAAGTTCCCGAGCTTTGGTCAGTTTGATGAACCCGTCGAAAAAGGACAGATGATATTGGGTTCATCAAAGATGCCCCCTTTCTATCTGGAATTAGCCGACATACTTGTAGGCGTGGAAGAGATGAAAATGAACCTCGCATCTGTGCATTGGGCGGGGAACAAAATTCACGAGTTGGCAAGAACGTACGTGGGCATGATGCGCAATGCTGATGATGCAAAGGTGGTGCGCAAGCAGGCGTTTGGCAGGATATCCTCAATCGTTGACAGCATCGACGGCAACTTGCGCTTCTTAAATGATGCCCGGAATAAGCTTAGAAAGCTACCTGCAATAGATGATAGCCCTGCGCTCGTGATTGCAGGTTACCCCAATGTCGGTAAGTCCAGTTTCGTGGCGCTTGTGAGCAGCGCGAAGCCTGAGATAGCCCCGTATCCATTTACCACGAAAGGGCTTGCTGTGGGGCATTTCACAAGGAACGGTATCCGATATCAGGTCATCGATACCCCGGGTCTGCTTGACCGACCGCTTGAGGAGAGAAATGAGATAGAGCTTCAGGCGATATCGGCGCTGAAGCATGTGGGAAAGGTCATTCTCTATATCATCGACCCATCAGAGACATGTGGCTATACGCTGGATAAACAGATGCATCTTCTTCTGGAGATAAAAAAGGAGTTTGCTGTGCCCATGCTGGTGGTGGCAAACAAGACCGATATTTCAAAACCTGCAGAGGGCTTTGATGCGAGCATGTCCACGCTTACCGGTGAGGGGGTGGAGGCGGTGCTTGAGAGGCTTTTTAAGATGGTCACATAGATCAAACCGATCAAACCCTCCGTCGGGTCAGATACCTATAAATCTGTTAAAGGTAATTACCGTAACCATGAAGTGGACATGGTTAATTATCCTGATGCTGTTGCTCCCCGCGGCATCTGCTGTCAGTTATCCCCAGCTTCGTGGTTATGTCACCGATAACGCGAACATGATCGACCAGTCCTATGAAGCAAAGATAACACAGCTTGCAGGGGCGATAGAAAAGGAAACCACTGTGCAGATAGCGGTCGTGACTATAGAGTCGCTTGAAGGCGAATCAATGGAGATGTATGCTGAAGAGCTTTTTGAGAAGGCAGGCATCGGGAAGAAGGATAAAGACAATGGTCTTCTTATCATTGTAGCAAAACAATATCGAGATTACAGATTCGAGGTCGGGTACGGGCTTGAAGGCACCGTTACCGACAGCATGAGGGTCAATATCGGTGAAAGGATAATCGTCCCGAATTTCAGGAATGGGGAATACGGCAAAGGCATATACGATTCAATGCTCGTGGTACAGGAACTCCTCAAAGGCAATCAGGAAGTAATATCACAGTACAGTATGAAACAAGGCGGCGGTTCAGATGATTTTGCCATCCTGTTCATTATTTTATTGGTTCTGGTAGTGGGATTTATTTTTTTCATTGCCATGATAAATTCTACCTCCACAACATCGGGGAGAAGGATGTACGGTTACAGGAGTCCCCGTATAGGCTGGGGAATGGGTGGAGGCGGCTTTGGTGGAGGAGGGTTCGGAGGCGGCTTTGGTGGAGGAAGGTCTGGCGGCGGGGGATTTGGAGGAAAATGGTAATTGATGAGGGAATAATATGGCAGAAATGAAAATCAAAGAAATACTTGGAGAAAATCTTGTAACGCTTGCTGAATACTATACAGGGGATGAGCAGACGCTCCTTGCGGTATGCAGCGCTCTTGATTTTGATGTTTTGCAAAAGCTCAAACAGAATAAGGAACTTCCCTTATTATTTACTAAAGAAGAACTCATGCAGGGTGTTGATGTATTTCCTGTAGAGTTTTTAAACATCAAACTACATCATAAAATCCTCTATGGCGAAGATTTCCTGAAGGATATAAAGATCTCAAAGAAAAATCTGCGCCACCAGCTTGAGTTCGAGTTCCGCTCCAAACTCATACATCTTCGTTCAGAATATCTAATGTTTCGCGGTAAAGAACTTGAAGCTCTAATCCTTTCCGCAGTCCCTGCGCTTGCCCCCATAATCGGCGGGCTGCTATACCTGAAGGACCTGCGCCATGACGGTACGCGGGATATGTTCGACATAGTTTCCAAAGGGTATGGCATGGACGTGAGCATCCTCAAAGAGATATATGATATCAGGCGGGGAAAGTCTAAATTCAAGAAAGATAAGGAGCAATATGTAAAGGAACTTATCAATGTATTATCCGGGATAGGCAAAATTATCGATGAACTTGAGGTGAGCGAATGAGTTTGAATAAAGTCTTAGTAGCTTTCGTGGTATTTTTATTATTAGTTGGCAGCGTGTTCTTTTTTACGTACAATGGTCTTGTGTCGGCGGAAGAAGGAGCGGATGCCCAGTGGTACCAGGTGGAGAACCAGTACCAGCGCCGCGCAGACCTGATACCCAATATTATTGAGACCGTGAAAGGTTATGCAGCGCATGAGGAGAAGGTCTTCACTGAAGTCACAAAATACCGAAGCCAGTGGAGCACGGCTGCTACCCAGGGGGAGAAAATGGAAGCCGCAAAAGGAATGGATTCTGCTATTTCACGATTGCTCGTTGTCGTGGAGAGCTACCCTCAACTAAAGGCAAATGAGAATTTCCTTGCCCTGCAGGCACAGCTTGAGGGCACAGAGAACCGCATCGCTGTGGAGCGGATGCGCTATAACGAAAAGGTGAGGGATTACAATACGCAGCTCAAGAGAATGCCCTCATCGATGGTTGCGGGAATGTACGGTCTTGAAGGCAAAGCATACTTCGAAGCTGAAAAAGGGGCGCAAGTTGCGCCAAAGGTGAAATTCAATCAACCGGGTACTACTGCTTTGCCATCTCCGAAATCTTCACCCACGGTTGTTTCTGCAAGCGTCAACCTATATGGCGAAAAAACAGACGTTGTCCTTGGCGAGGATATTCTGCTCAAGCTCTCAGTAGTGAACCTCAGGACCAAGCCCAGGATGCACCTTCAGGTGATAATCATGCCTCCATCTGGCATGAGCGTAACCTCATCCGAGTTTAGCACGTCGGGAACAGGGCAATTCACAGCTAACTATGAGCTTGAACCTGGGGACAACAGGAACATCGAAGTGAATATGAGGTCAAACCAGGTAGGGGATTTCATTGTAAATGGCAGGGTCATATATTATTTCGGGACGGATAAATCAACAGAAGAAGACCACACGCTGGAGCTGCCTATAAAGGTGATATCTGTTAAGAAACCTATTTAGGTATAACGCCAAAGGTTTCAGGACTCCGGAAAGCGCAAGGAGTATAATATAATGAAAATATTACTGATTCAACCAGCAAAAGCTCAAAAAACTATTGGTGGAGATGATATTTTTATTTTTGCATAAAGAACCTCATTTCTTCATCACTTCCCGCATCATCTTAATCGAGCAAAGCTCCCCGCCATGCTGCATGTATCAACGTTCCTGCTCCTATGAATCTTAGGGCACTTTCTTTCATCATACGATAGTATTATATATCATACCTTCGTATGATAAAATATGCTGTCAGAATGGAGAAAATTCAAGGGATGGGTTGTTTTAGAATTTTTTCTCTCTAATCCGTATACCAAAGTACATATCAAAAAGCTGGCAAGAGAATTAAACCTGAGCCCGCAGACTTCCAATAGGTACATGAGACTATATGAAGCTGAAAAACTACTGGAATCGGAATCCATAGGAAACCTGATTCAATTCAGTTTGAACAACCGGCACCCTTTAGTTAAAGAATGGAAAAGATTATATTTTAATTTAGTTTTACACGAGAGCAATTTCTTAGATAATTTTGTTCAACGTAATCCGAGTATCATCAACATACTCCTTTATGGCAGTCATGCTAATGGAGAATACTCAGAAAAAAGTGATATAGACATACTGGTAATCTCGCAAAAAAAAGAAATTGACTTATCTGTAATAAAAAATTTGGAACTGCACTTAAATAAAGAAGCTCAGGTAACTGTATATACTATTGGAGAGTGGAGGAGGCTCATTAAAAAAGATGATCATTTTGTAAAATCTGTATTAAGCAAACATATTTTGCTTTATGGAGAGATGCTTGACGGTAACTAATATCAGTGATTGCTTTGAAAAAGGGCTATTAAGGAGAAGTAGAGTAGATAAGGAACGAGCTTCCGGGTCATTGAACATCGCTGATAAATTCCTGAACGAGGCAAAAGGAAACATAAAAATGGGATATTGCGATGCAGCTTTTCTTTTAGCCTACAATTCCATGTTTCATACTGCAAGAACACTCGTTTTTCTGGATGGAATAACTGAAAGAAGCCATTTCTGTATGATCACCTATCTATTAGAAAAATTCAGAGCAAATACAACAATACATCCTTATCTCGAAATATTGGATACCTACAGGATAGTTAGACATAAAATACAGTACAGTGGTGAGCAATGCGCTGCCGCTGATGCCCAGGAAATAGTAGATGACGCAATTGGATTTTTGAAAGCTGTTAAAGACTTATTTGGCAATTATTAGTAGAGGATAACCCATCAACAATATAATTTGTTTGTCGCTTCATTTCTTCATAACCTCTCGCATCATCTTAATCGCGCAAAGCTCCCCGCACATGCTGCACGTATCCACATTCTTGCTTCTTGCGTGAATCTTCGTAGCTTTCTCGCTATCAATTGCAAGCCTGAACTGCCTGTTCCAGTCCAAATCCTTTCGAGCCAGCGCCATCTCTCTATCAGAGGCGCGCGCCCTCTCACGAACCCCTTCTTTCACCAGGTCGGCAGCGTGCGCTGCAATCCTCGTGACTATCGTGCCCTCCTTGATGTCATCGACAGAAGGCAGAGCCAGATGCTCAGAAGGCGTGGTCATGCACAGGAAGTCAGCCCCGTGCATACCCGCAACAGCGCCGCCGATTGCTGCGGTGATATGGTCGTAGCCGGGTGCAATATCGGTGACCAGAGGTCCGAGAAGGTAAACAGGCGCATTCCCTGTGAGGTGTTTCATCGCAGTCACGGATAATCCAATCTCGTCTATGGGAACATGCCCCGGACCTTCAACAATAGTCTGGACCCCGGCAGCACGTGCTCTTTTCACAAGCTCGCCCAGGATGATGAACTCCTCGAATTTTGCCCTGTCAGAAGCATCGTTGATGCAGCCGGGACGCATGCCGTCGCCCAGGCTGATAGTCAGGTCGTATTCTCTTGCAAGCTCAAGCAGGTAATCATATTCTGAATAAAAGGGGTTCTCCTTGTTGTTATGCGTCATCCATGCAAGTGTAAAGGCACCGCCCCGGCTTACCACGTCAAGTATCCTTTCACTTTTTTTCAGGCGCTCAAATGAACTTTGTGTAACACCTGCATGGATGGTGACAAAATCAATATCATCCTCAGCATGCTTCCTGACGGCGTTGAACATATAGTCAGAGGTCATGTTCTCTATGCCCCTGCTTGCAGCCTGGTATATTGGAACTGAGCCAACGGGCACGCTCACAGCATCAACAATGCGCCTGCGTACCAGGTCAAGGTCCCCGCCCGTGGATAGATCCATTACGGTATCTGCGCCGTATTTTTCTGCAGTCTGGGCTTTTTTTACCTCAGCCTCGATATCAACGAAATCCCTGGATGTGCCCACGTTTGCATTAACCTTGGTGCGCATTAATTTACCGATACCTGGGGGTTTGGATTTGCTATTGATATTCCTGGGGATAACGAGCAGCCCCTGCGCCACAAGATTTCTTATAGCATCGGCATTGATACCCTCTTTTGCCGCGACGGATTTTATCTCTTTTGTCACGATGCCGGCGTGAGCCATTTCCATTAATGTTGTCATGCCTTCCTCGACCCGAACATTTTGTGATAAAGACTCATATCACGTTTAGTCTTGGGTTTTTTGGGGCTTTCTTTAGTAACTTGTTCTGTTTTTTGTTCGATCTTTACTTCAGGTTCCTGTGCCTGCGGCGTTTCTTTTTTCTTCTCGGCAACGGGCACTTTAACAACAGGCACACTTGCGCCTCCGTGCTTACTTTTTCGCGTCCTGATATCTACCAGTATGGGGCGCTCGATATAGGTGCTGACAATCATCGCCACACCCTGGGAGAGGCGCTTGATATCTTCCTCGACATCGGAGCTTATACCTTCAAGACCTTTGCTGATGGCTTTTAAGTCATTGGGGTTTGTAACCTTCATAATTATCTGGGTATTGCACTGCGAAAGCACATTCTTATCCACGCGAGCAGGGCGCTGCGAAACCACCAGCAGCCCAAGACCGAATTTCCTGCCTTCTGAAGCTATGGTGCGAAGAATATTCGTGCTCACTGTCCTCTCAAATCCCTTTTCAGGGCAGAAATTGTGCGCCTCCTCCAGCACAAGCATGCATGGAGGTATGGTGCTGAGCTTTCGCGCCTCGAAAAGATCGGTGCACAGCTTGGACACTATCATTGCCTGAAGGTCGGGATTCACGCCTCTCATATCGATTATCGAGGCTCTGCCTTCCTGCACCAGTTCGTTGATGGCAGTGGCTTTGTCCGACAATATGCCCGTCTCGCGCAGCGTCTCAAGCTTATTGATAACGTTCCATTTGACCTTGCTCTTGTTCTGCCCCACTTCAAAGATAATATCGTCTATGGTATATTTTTCTTTTTCAGCTTTGAGTTTTGAGACCGCCTCGAAGAGTATCCCGGTCTCGTTCTGCGACCTGTCTTCCGAGAAGAATTGCACGAATTCTTTTATGCCGAGATTAATGCCGTTTAGCCGGAAAAGAGCATCAGCAGCAGGGTTGAGCAGCTTGTTCGCAGGCGTATAAACGGTAATCTGTGCGGCATAACCCTTCGGCGATATTCCGTACCGTTCAAAGGATGCGGGTTTATCTTCATTGGGGAATTTCAGTGTGGCGTATTCACCGTGCGGGTCGATAATCAAAAGAGGAACGTTCTTATCGAGGAGTTCTTCCAGTATGACGCCGCAGGTATATGATTTTCCCGCGCCGGTCTTGGCGAGGATGCTGCAGTGTTTCTGGACAAGGTTGTTGGCATCAAGATTGACATGGACGTTCTGCCCATCAAGCAGCCCGATATAGACATCACCGCGCATAAGCCCGAGTGTCTGTTTTATGAGCATTTCATCGGCTTTGAAAACCTTGTCCCCGGGACTGAACGGGGATTTGGGAACGCGAGGTATCCCATCCTTGTCACGAACTCCTATCACAGTTGCGTCTGCTATAATCTGTTCATCCATCTCGTCTATTCTCGATATGCCTCCTGCGGCATCTATTGCTTCTTCTATTGAGAAATCCGCACTTCCGCGGGTGATTGAGGAGACCTGTGCCAGCGTCCAGCCATCGCTTTCGTGCCAGACCTTGATGTAATCCGACCGTTTGGTGGCTGTGCTGTCAGAAACCGCAAACCGAAAGTTCAGGGAACCGGTTTTCCCGAAGATTACGCCGATGGAGTCTTTTGCCATTGATGTTTAAATTATTTCCAGAGAGTATTATACTTTCTCCATCGAACATATTTTGATTATTTTCCGACCTTTTCCTGACGCGCTTAAGTCAAGTTTTAAGCAACCGCAGAAACAGCGGCAGGTGCAGGAACTGGTATCCTTATATCCATGCTCTCCTGATTTATGGATAAACGAATAGCTAACAAAACATAGATTAACTCTTTGCCTCGATAAACGCTCATTCTGGCAGACTCAATTTTTGACAGGGCATCTTTTGTTACATCTGCCTGCGATAATTCACTTAATATCTTAGAAGCATCCAAAATTTCAATTGCCACAATCGTGTTATCGTGGGAAAAATCTATTATAAAATCTTCTATTTGCAGACTGTCCCTGACCTTTTCCCCAGTATATAGGTATAAAATATCGTTCTCGTAATCAAAGTCTATTTTTGCATCTTTAACCATTTATCTAACACCTTTCGCTTTCTTTTACTTTGTATATGAGCAGTTACTACATTTAAGGCTTCTTTTATTGAGATAACTACTTTTAAATCATATTTAATTGACTTATTAAATATAAGAGCATACTTCTTACCTTCTGGTTCTTCGCCCTGATACTCAAAATGCTCAAGAGCTTTGGGATTTCTCAAATATGATAGGACTTCTTTCTCTGTGATTCCTCGTATTATAGCTCTAAGATTAAAATGTTTGCTGAATGTAATCGTCTCAATGGATTTGAGTTTCTCTTTCAGCTCATCTATATTCATGGCAACTGTTTACGATTTATCATAAAAAATCACATAAACCTTATCCCTTTCGGCATCTCCCCAACCTTCTCCCGGAACTTATCAGTCCAGTTCTCAGGGTCAAGTCCTTTCTGCGCAAGGAAAACGCTTGCCCACCTCTCAAGCCCGATGCCGGAGCAGCCGCTCCACACTTCTTTTCCTGACTGCGATTTAACGTTAAAGCCTCTGGGATACTTATCGCCGTTGACGCTCAGGTTCTGGAACTCAAGCCACTCACCGTCATTGCCACGATAAGGCAGCGGCGCCTCAAAATCTATAGTGCCCACCTCTTTTTGCCCGGCAAGCCCGGTCAAACCTTCCTGCGCCATGAACCAGGGCGTGACCCATGCCATCCTCCATTCAAGGTCAAGTATATCGTTGAAGATATGCTTGTAGCACTCCTGCATCTCCTTTGAGTGAGTTTGAACCTGATCAGGCGTGCCGATGAAGACAAGTTCTATCCTGTGGAATTCATCCACCCTCTCCATGCCGTGCAGTCCGCCGCTTTCGTATCGATGAGATGTGCCCGAACGGTCAAACACCTTGATGGGGAATGAGTCGTCTGCTACGGTCTTTCCCTGCAGGAAGGGCCAGAACGAAGGACACTGGGCATAGCACATAATGCCGGTAGGCTTGTCGATTTTCTCCGAGATGAGGTCAAGAGGCACTTCGAGTGTGACCTTGTAATAGTCAATTACCTCTTCCCAGAATGCAGGGTCTCTTGTCTTTGGGGGGCAAACGTAATATATCTCAGGATATACTCCCTTTGCATGTCCTGAATGCTTCAGTACATCCCATGTGTCGAGCTTGGGGAATATCATTTCCACGTATCCAAGAGGCTTGATTACCTCCTCCAGTACTATCTGTTCAAACACCCTGAAAATTCGCGTCATCTGCGCCCCGTGTATCCACTGCCCACGGCTTGCGCCGCGCTTTATCCAACCCCGCTTCTCAGCCTCAACGGTGGGGTCAGCAAGCCCGTATTTAAATACGGGGAATTCTTTTTTGGGGCTTTCCCAGAGGAGGCTCCAGTGCTCTGCCTTGCCGCCGAAGCTCTGCGCCGCGATTTTGTCCTCGATGAGAGATATTATCCTGTCGGGAACTTTGTTTTCAAGTTCTGCTTCACCTACATCGAGCGAGAGTGTTAGAATGCCGTCCTCGAACTCTATCCCTTTGACATGGGGGATTTTTTTCTGGTGCAGCGCCTGTTCTGAGGGCAATTTGATGACATATTCTTCTATTTCGGCGCCCCTTATGCCAATCTTGTAGCCTTTGCCTAGCACTGCTGCAAGAGGTTTTCTCAGCCTTATGAAGGCATCGTGTGCGCGGAGGTAGCGGTCTGATTCTATGTCGAAGAATATGCCATTATCTTTAATGTCCCATCCAGTGATTCTGGCGCCTCTGCCTGCCGGGACGCCTTTTTGCAGTATTGCTGCTTTTGCTTCCTCGATGAACTTTTCTATGTATGCGCGCGCCTGTAATGCGGAGACGCTGGTTTTGTATAAGCCTTTGAGGTGGAAGTAGGGTTCCATGGTTTTGTTCCTTCTTTTAGATTAATATTAATGCTCAATATTCAGCATCTCGTATGATTCATTTGTTATTTATCCTTACTTTTCCAGATACCTCGCTATGCATCTAGCAAACTCTTTAAAATCCTCCAAATTATTCTGCAAATAATCATGCAGCTTCCCTACATCCACTTTTTCATACATATGAACCAGTATATTCCTGAAACCTGCAGCCTTCGCAAAGCGCTCAGCGAACTCCACAGGTATAACCCCTTGTTTTCCAAGAATCAGTATAATATCCCTGTAATCTTCCGGCTTTTCAAAATCTTCAGCAGAGATTATAACCTCTCCGATATCCAGCGCAGATTCTATGGCAAGTTGGAAATTTCTCTCTATTGCAGCTTTCACCAAATCATTTTTTTCCAGTTCTTCCTTTGTTGTCGGTTTGTACTCCCTTAAAAAATCAACATACTTCTTCATGCTTCGAAGCTTCCTCGAAATCTTCTCCTTCTCGTCCATAACCTAAATCCCTCTCGTAGCCACCTTCTTCAAAAACTCAGATGCCGCTCTCTTCTCATAATACCTCCTGTCGAGATACCTCGACATAACCTCCTGCTCAAAATCAATCTTCGCCATCCTGTCCATCACAAACACAGGACAGTTCGCCTTAATTATCTCAAACTTGAGCGAAAGAGGCGCCTCGTTTATATCAACAAGGTCAACCTTATCTGTTTTTAAAAGCGCCGCCATATCGCCAATTAATTTCAGTTGCAGCTTAAATCTCTTTTTTTTGCTCAATGAATCATCAAACAGAACAGCTATATCCACATCGCTCAACTTTCCTGCTTTTCCTTTAGCAGCAGAACCATAGAGATAAGCAAGCCTAACATGCGTCTGCTTGCTGAAAAACTCCGTGAGTTTATTGTATTGCTCACTTAACATTTCTTTCATTTGCATCCTTTGTTATTAGCTCCTGAACATATATAAAATCTTGATATTCGTCTCCTAAAAACTATTATAGCTTAAATTAGAGTGCGGGGGATGGGATTTGAACCCGATGAAGACATTGCGCGAGAATGTCACGAATTGAGGCACAGGCATTCGTTGCTGATGCTTTTCTTTTTTCATTTTTTTATTCATTCAACCTCCCCACCACTTCCTCCACCGCAAGCAACACCTGCTCCCCTGTCTTCATATCCTTCAGCGCCACCTTGCCAGCATCAAGCTCGTTCTTTCCCACTATAACCACATGGCTTGCGCCTATGGTATTTGCGTATGAAATCTGGTCCTTGAACTTGCGCCCCATCACATCCACGTATGTTGAGACATGCGCCCTGAGTTTCTTTGCAATAACAATAGCCTCCCTGCGCGTGTCCTCAAAGTAAACGACAACAACGCGCTTTGAAGCCTGTGGCGCCGCCTCGCAAATCTCCATAACCCTGTCAAACCCGATTGCGTATCCCGTCGACGGCACATCCTCGCCCCCGAATAACTGCGCAAGGCGGTACGAACCCCCGCCGCACACCTGGTTCTGCGCCCCCAGACCCTCGCAGTATATCTCGAAAACCATGCCTGTATAATAATCAAGACCTCTTGCAATCCCGAGGTCGATAATGTACTCAAGTTCATAAACATCCAAAAGCTCAAGAAGCACCTCGAACTGCGAAATCGCCTCGATATTACCTACTAATTCTTTGGCTTCGTGCACCGCCCTACCGCCATGAAGCCCTATTAAGCGGAATAATTTTCCTTTCATCTCGTCTGAGGTATTTATCTCATCAAGGAAATCCTCAAGCCCTTTGTCGTCCTTCTTATCCACAAGCCTCATAATCTTGCTCTGGTGCTCAGGCAAAATATCCTTCAATAAAGCTCTAACAATGCCAAGATGACCAACGTGCAAATCGCCCTTAACTCCAACGCTGTTCAGCATCTCCACTGCAAGTGCTATAACCTCGGCGTCTGCCTCCGGTCTTGCGCTCCCGATAATCTCCACGCCGAACTGGAAAAACTCCCGAAAGCGTCCTTTCTGCGGGCGCTCGTACCTGAAGCAGCTGTCAAAGTAATAGAACTTCAATGGCTTTGGCGACCTCTGGAGCTCCTCGACATACATTCTCACTACAGGCGCCGTGAGTTCAGGGCGCAGAGCAATCTCGCGGTCGCCTTTATCCCTGAAGTTGTATATCTCGCCCAGGATAGCCTCGCCTGATTTAAGTGTGAAAAGCTCGATATGCTCAAAAGTAGGAGTCTTTACCTCGCCATATCCCCAACGTTTGGCAACCTCGCGCATCTTATTCTCCACGTATTTTCTTTTTGCCATCTCCTCTGGCAGAAAATCACGCGTGCCTCGTGGCTTTTGTATTTCCATTACCATTACTTCCTTTCGCCCCGATAACGGCATTGTCCTTTATAAACATGTATGCTTTTTCTAAGGACAAGACTTAATACTTCTTCTGATGTTACCACATGCCTATGGGTCTAATAGAGAAAATAAAAGAATTCAATGAAAGTGAGAGTTTCTGGATCGGGTTGTTGCGGGATTTTCTGTTTGTGATTTCAGTTGTTGCGGTTTTTGCCTCGGTTTCTCATATTGCTCTAGGACTCTATTCACCCATGGTTGCTGTGGAAAGCGGAAGCATGATTCCTCATATTCAAATCGGCGATATTATTTTTGTTGAGGGCATAGACCGCACCCAGATAATTACCTACGAAAAAGGAAAAGAAATGGGACATTCGTCCTTTGACGATTACGGTGATGTGATTCTCTACAGACCTTACGGCAGGGAAGGAGTTACCCCCATCATCCACCGCGCCAGGTACTGTGTTGATATGGGAGAGCCTATGTGGGCAGGCGGACCTCCTGCTCCTCACGCAGGTTATATCACAAAAGGAGATAATACCAAGACGAACCCTGCATACGACCAGCAGGGGAGCATAAGTTATCTACAGCCCGTGAAAAAAGAATGGGTAATAGGCGTGGCGCGCTTTTATCGTGTGCCTGTGCTGGGTTATGTTTCTCTTATTCCCAGGAAGATATTAAGCATATAACCTTGTCTGGTTGGGCGGTCTGTAATCCTCAAGCTGTTTTAGCCTGTAATCCTCGAAAAGCAATCTCTTTGTGCTATCCGAGGGCACGCTGAGCGAGATCTCCTTAGTTCTACCATATCTGCCTTTGCTTACCACGGTTGCGTTCAGAATTCCCATCATGTCGAGCTCGGATATCAAATCGGTTACCCTGCGCTGCGTCAGAATTTCAATTCCGATTATCCTGCACATCTGTTTGTAAATATTATATGCTTCGCCTGTTGTTACGCTGCTGTCGCTGTTATGACCGAGAAGAGCCACGCTCAATAGGAGGAGTTTAGACTGGCTTGGTAAGGTCCGGACAACCTCGACTATTCTGTCTGTTTCTATTTTCTCCTGGGCATGTTTAACATGTGTTTCCTGGACCCTGGGGGATTTTGCGCGCTCTGCGAGTTCCCCGGAAACCCGCAGTAGATCAAGCGCTCTCCTTGCATCTCCGTGCTCCTGTGCGGCATATGCAGCGCATAATGGGATTACCATCTCTTCCAGTACCCCGGGCTTGAATCCCATTTCAGCTCTCTGACGCAGTATGTCCCTTAACTGGTTGGCATCGTATGGAGGAAAAATTAACTCTTCCTCACCCAGCGAACTTTTCACTCTCGGGTCAAGGAATTCTGTGAATTTCAAGTCGTTGGTAATGCCGATAAGACTGACCTTGGTTTTTTTCAAGTCGGAATTTATCCGGGTAAGATTATAGAGCACGTCATCCCCTTTAATCACAAGCTTGTCCACTTCGTCCAGTATTATTATCACAATGCGTTTATCCGAGTCTAATGCGTTTTTAAGCTCGGTATATACCTGATCCGTGGGCCAGCCGGTCATGGGAATCTCTTTTTCAAACTGCCTGGCAATAGATGCCAGCAGGCGGTACTGCGTGTCCACAACTTCACAGTTTATATAAACTACAACACACGATATTCCATGCAGTTTGCCCGTTCGTTCCAGTTCCTTCCCCACGTGTTTTGCCACGGCAGTCTTACCGGTTCCAGTCTTTCCGTATACCAGAATATTAGACGGGGTTTCTCCTCTGAGTGCTGAAACTAATATTGTAGCTAACCCTTTCACCTGATCGCTTCTGTGGGGAAGGTAATCAGGAGTATATGTAGATCTAAGCACATCCCTGTTCTCGAAAATATTCACCCCCATTAACATGTCCTCAAAAACACCCTTTATCGTTGCCGCGCTGCTCTCCAATCCTTCAGCCTCCAAGATACTGCAACAGAAGGAAGGGTATTAAGACTTGTGGTTCTCACCCCTTTATTTCCAGTGGAGTGGTGGAGCACGACCCACCCCATTGTTTCGTCTGGAAGTTCATAAAAAACGATTTTTAATTAATAAATGATTTAATAAAAACCGATGTGACTTAGTTTGCTTTTAACTGTATATTAATGTTTCGTTTTTTGTTTTTTGTTTTATAATATCTTTTCTACAAGATCTGGCGGGCATCAGGATTTCCAGCAGAAATTATAGGGTAGGTATATCCAGACAAAGCACATAGCCATCCACGAGAACTATCTATCCATGGGAATAGACTCTAACCGGCTGGATAGCCCCCAGACCAGGGTTCTGGTGTGTATAGGAACATTGGGGTCATTGCCGATATCGTCAAGGTTGGAAATTACCATCGCGGCTCTTACCAATAGAGGCTCTTTTTCATTCGAAAGTGTTTTTTTGATGTTATCTGCAGAGCGTCTAATATTTCTAGGGACAGAATCGTCCGTGCTTATTCGGTCAAGCACATCAATACACCGTCTTATGACATCGCCTGGATTTTCCGACACAGTTATCACCACATGCAGTTATTATAAAACAAAAAGGGCATATTTAAGTTGTTGTATGAAAAGACTTTCGGTTCGGTGATACCATGTCGGGTAAAGCAGAGGACAAGATACAGAAGATAACAAAACTGCTTGAAAAAGGCGGGACTATGCTGGCAAGCCATCATGAATGCGGTGCGCCAATGTTCAGGTACCAAGGAAAAACCATCTGCCCGGTTTGCGATTTCCAAGAAAAACAGGAAGTAAAAGAGGCGAATGAAATAAAAGAAACAACTGAACCCCCCAGAGCAATAAAGCCGCAGGCGGTACAGAGAATAACACAATCGGATTACCAAGCAGTGAGCAGGGTGATTATTAGTAAGATTCATGACATTGCCATGAGCCTCGAAGCCGAGACCGACCTTCAGAGGGTTAAAAATAAGATGGAATGTGTTGAACAGGGTATAAAAATATTGAAATTGTTGCAGGACTGAGGAACGTTAGCCCGCAGGTCTGACCATGGTATTTCGCGTAATCAGGAGATTGTATGAAGATAGCGGACTGTTCTCCCGTACCAGGGTACCGTATACCTCAATTATGCCGCCGTATCCTGCCTCGAATAGCATTTTATTATTATCGCTTATGTGGTAGGCTGGAAGCACTGCATAGCATGGAACAGAAGTAGTGCCGTCGCATACCTTGAACACAAAGGTTTTTTCATCTCCAAGATTTCCTGACATGACAGATGCTGCGATGTTAACCCGCTTCTCGATGTGTTTTTTCAGGTTCGCAAGCCGCATGAATTTTCCCATCGCAATATATGGGTGCAAAACTTTTCCGTTTTTTCTCAGCACTACTGATGAAAATTTCATGTCTGTATTTATATACCTATAAGAATCCTCAGTCTCGGCTATCTTTTTCATAAAACCTGGCGCCCGGATATTGCCGAGCTCCTGAAAGCTCCAGCAGTTACCACCACTGCATATCTTTCCCCAGAGGAAGGTGCATGGGCTGAAAACAGTGAAACCCTTTTTAATCAAAGCGTGCTGGGCAACCCTAAGAGCTTTCGAATTAATAAGATCAGCAGGCTCTATAATGATAATTGTAGGGTTTTTGCTTCCAGAGGCAAATCTCTCCACTGCATCTGCACGCTCCGCCGGCGAGGAGCGCATCTCAGCAAGCACATTTGAGAATATTATCAGGTCAGCATCCTTCGCGACCGGGGCAGTTTCAACAGGCGCACGGACCGGTTCTTTTACGGCGATATTTGCGTTCTCCAGCGCAATGCCTGAGAGACAAAGGGCGGTAAGCTCATTATAACAATCGACATTCTCCTGCGCCCGCTCGATTGAGCCAATCCTGATATTCAATTTCACATCCATGTTTTTCTTTGAATAAACATCAAGCAGTTTGCGAAGGAAATCCAGGGTACCGAGTGTTATTGTCCCGGGACCAGAGCCAACATCAAGGAAGCTCATCTTGTTTGAGAGCAGCCCATTTTTGAGCAATTCAAGCAGGATAAACTGGAACTGACAGAAATATACAGGGAAATGGTACAGCAGATAAGAGACAATCCTGATTTTCGGGTACCGCGAATCTTCCATCCTTTTCCAGTATTCTTCTTTCTGCCTCACGATATTTTCACGGATAAGTGCTGCAGTCTTGCCACGGTGCCAGCCTTTTCCGCAGGCGCCCTCGATATATGAGCCGATCAATTTTTCGATGCGCGCGGGCAACTGCGGTTTTTTAAATAATTTATCAAGTTCCCTTATCACAAAATCATCAGCAGGAAGCGGGCGCTTCACGAGCTTGGTGCATTTATAGTCTGTACTACAAAAGAGGTCTAAATCATAAAAGCGAGGTTTTAAAATCTCATAGAGTTCTTTTTCTTCATATTTTTTGTCAAGATACAGATTCATCTCAGAGAGTGCAAACCCGGCGCGGGAGGAGGCGAGGTATTTTGCGAGGGAGAGGAGTTCGGGGGTCATTGATAAACATCAGCCTCAGAAAAAACCGAACCGCAGATTCCGAGTCGCGCCCAGGGAGGGCGCATCTCTGATAAATTCTCTGGTAGAATCGTATAAACCAAGTTCCATCAATGGCATGGCAATATGTTTGAACTCGGTTAGAACTTCATTTTCGATATCTGAACTCATAATATTCTTTTAGAATCTCAAGGATAAAAGCTTTTTTATGATAAAAGATTTGCATGCTAAAGGTTTGAGCATCACCGCGATATCAAATAAGACCGGAATTGATTGAAAGACAGTACGAAAATACTTAGAATTAAAATCCATACCAGCACAGAAACAACGTGCACAAAAAGAAAGCAAGCTCGACGAATATAAAGATTACATCATCAATAAGCTTCATGAAAACCCCTTCACTGCTTCCCTGCTTTTCAGAGAGATACAGGAAATGGGTCAGGGAAATACAGTCGCACCCCCATATCATCAGGAACGTGTCCTGAAACTACATTGGCAATAGCGAACTCGTAAAACTTGGAATAAGTCGCACCCTCATATCATCAGGAACGTGTCCTGAAACGATGGAGGCATAATCAATGATAGAGATAGTAGGCAAGGTCGCACCCTCATATCATCAGGAACGTAGCCTGAAACGATATGAATATAAGAGTAGAAAAGGCTTGCGGCATGTCGCACCCTCATATCATCAGGAACGTGTCCCGAAACTCGAGTTGTATCTTAAGA
>CAYSLW010000008.1:0-19926 GCA_964431955.1 uncultured Candidatus Methanoperedens sp.
CAGTATCCCACAGGTCATCCAACAATGATTCATCGACCCGCTGATTGCGATCAATGCGCTGCCCCATTTCACTCTCCCAAAATTTACCCGTATCGAATAACTCTCGTCTGAATAGTTCAACCCTTTCCAGTCCGTCAGAGGTTATCTCCAGTATATCTAAAATATGGGAATCTTCAGTATCTTTTTCTTCGGGTCTGGCGAATGCGTCGTATATGTGCACATGTGTTGGAGTGATTAACCAAAGAACTGGAGATCTTCCACTATTCCAAACGCGTTCTCTGATTTGTTTTACCTGTTGTGCAGATATGCCGTCGACTCTTTTAAAATAGATGCAAGGATGCCCCGGTCTTCCATTAAGAGTTGCAGGCGTCTCATAAATAAAATCGATCGTAGTTTCTTTTTGACTCTTGTCCCTGATAAGGCGATGGCGGAGAATCATTTCATAATCTTTTTTTGCCCCATCAGCATCAACCAGTCCATCCACAAAATTTCCACTGTCAGTGAGAAAACCTGCCGACTTCAATGCAATCTCAACGTATTTTTTTTGCATCAACATGTCACCCATTGTTGTCATCTCTCATTTTTATCTTCAGCCAGCAATAAACGGACTTCCCATATCTACCGCAATTCACAACGCCTTTTTTTATACAACTGCTCCAGATTTTTTTTTGCCATCTGCCAAGCCATTATTGTTTTACTCTTTTAAATATTCCTGTAATCTTTCCATCTTTTCGAACATCGTCTTTAAGTTGACACAATTCCCATCCTTGTTCACCCAAGTCATTTAAATCTACAACTGTTTGGGTATAAGGATCTGATCTTCTAACTGGTATCATAGCGTATTCCCATTCTATCATATTTCCTCCCTGGATATATATCGGTCTCACATTTTTGATTTCACATCGCACTGAGTTCATTTTGGTTGTATCAGACCAAGTTTCAGTAAATCGTTTCTGTTCGTTGATGATAGCGGTACGTTCTTTTTATCTTTGTAATCGCAATATGCGTAAATTACTGTTCCGACACGACCGTTAAAAGAAATGAAACTCCCATCATTGAGCAGTCTGCCAGCCTCACCATGTGGGTATTTAAAGTTGTGACAGTCGGGATATATCTCCTTAATTGACTCTCCTAAGGTCAGACTGCAAACATAGTGCCCTGGCATTATTGGCTTGTTTGGTTGCAAAGCTGGATTCTTCTTAATGTTCTTAATATTCTCACCTCCGTTTTATCACGCTCACTTATATGGCTCAGATACCTATAAAGATTTCGCTCAGATATAAATAAGATTTATTTGGTTAGCTCAGATAGCAATATGTTACTTTTTAATCCTGCACTAAAGTCTCTTGTCTACACCTAACGTAGCTCAAAAATGGGACTTTCGGTGCAAAGCTGTATGGACGGGCTTTGTATCATCTCTCCAATTAACACTAACACAGGGGACAAATTTAAATAACCGGAAAAAAATGGTGTCCCAACTCAGGATAAAAAAATATGCACATCGGAAAACAAAAATTGGACGGGAATCTCATTCTGGCGCCCATGTCTGATGTTACAAACCTTCCCTTCAGGCTGCTTTGCAAAAAATACGGGGCGTCTCTTGTGTATTCCGAGATGGCGTCTTCTGAGGCAATCGTGCGGGAAAACCAAAAAACCATGGCACGGGGTTTTACCTGCATGGAAGAAAAACCGCTTGGAATCCAGTTACTGGGTTCTAATGCAGATTCACTGGCAAGGTCGGCGCATATCATAACCCAACGATATTTGCCGGAAATCATAGACGTGAATCTTGGCTGCCCTGCCCAGAACATTATCAAAAACGAGTGTGGCGCATCGCTTTTAGAGAAACCCAAAGTCATCGGGGAGATCATTCAACGGCTTTCTGAATCCCTCGATGTCCCGCTCACTGCAAAAACGGGTATAAATAAAACAAAGGATATTGTGTCGTTACTGGAAGTCATGCATGGATTGAGGGCTAATAATATTAACCATATCCTTTAATACAAAAACCATTATTCTAAATCCTATGCACGGCTGGACAGGTAAAACCGTAACCATTGACTTGAAGGATAGCGAAATAAAAGAATCAAAGAGCAATTCCGATAATCTTCGTTCCTTTATCGGAGGAAGGGGGCTGGGAGTAAAACTGTATTCTGACGCCATAGAACCCAATATCGACCCGCTAGCCCCTGAAAATATCATTATATTCGCAACAGGTCCACTCACAGGAACGCTTGCCCCAATGTCAGGAAGGCACGTGATGGTGTCAAAATCCCCGCTTACAGGCACAATCTTTGATTCAAGCAGCGGCGGGTTTTTCGGAAAAGAGCTGAAATTCGCAGGGATTGATGCATTGATAATAAAAGGCAAGTCCAAGAAGCCTGTTTACATCTCCATCAAAAATAGTGAAATTGAAATACACAATGCAAAGGAGTTATGGGGGGAAAACGTCAGGGCATGCACAGATAAACTTTCATCACAGGGACGGGTGGCATGTATAGGCAGGGCTGGTGAGCGGCTTGTTCCCATGGCAAACGTGATGAACGACTATTTCCATGCCTGCGGTCGCGGGGGTCTTGGCGCTGTCATGGGTTCAAAGAACCTGAAAGCGATAGTGGTAAAAGGCGAAATATCGCCCGCTATCGCTGATGAGAAGGTATTTGAAAAAGCGCGGTATCTGGCGCTGCGTCTTCTAAAAACAGGACCTGCTGCATCGAAAGGGCTTTCGACATACGGTACATCCGCAGCTGTAAACCTGATGAACTATATGAAAATACTGCCCGCAAGGAACTTCAGGAAAACCGAATTTGGCGGCGCTGATAAAATTTCCGGGGAATTCATTAAGGAACATTATGACATTAAATCCAATACCTGTTATAACTGCACTGTCGCATGCAAGCATGTAATAAAGAGCGGGGCGCTTGAAGGGCATGAAGTACCGGAATATGAAACCCTTTGGGCGTATGGACCTGACAGCAACAATGCAGATATTGATGCGATAATCAAGGTCAACCGGCTATGCAACGACTACGGGATAGACACCATATCATCGGGTTCTACCGTTGCCGCGTATGCTGAGATAATGGGCGAGGACGTAAAAGAATTATCCGAACTTGTTAAGAAAATAGGCGAAAATGAAGGTATCGGGGTTGAGTTGGGGAAGGGTTCAAAGGCTCTTGCAGCATCACGCAAAAAAGATGTTGCGATGCATGTCAAAGGACTTGAGCTTCCCGGTTATGACCCGCGCGGCGTTCTCGGGATGGCTCTGGCTTACGCTACCTCAAACAGGGGCGGCTGCCACCTTCGCGCCTATATGATAGCGCCTGAGGTACTGGGAAAGCCCATGAAGGTAGACCCCATGACTTTTTCAGGAAAAGCAAAGCTTGTACAGGTATTCCAGAATGCGACTGCGTCTTTGGATTCACTGGTGCTGTGCTTGTTCTCATCGTTCGCGCTGTCAGAAGTGGAGTTTGCGAACCTGTTGAGCGCAGCAACGGGTGTGGATTATTCCACAGAGGATTTCCGCAAATGCGGCGAGAGAATCTGGAACCTTGAGCGGCTGTTTAATATAAAAGCTGGATTTTCACGAAATGATGATGCTCTTCCAGAGAGGTTCTTTGAGAGCGGAATAAAGTCCCCGTATTTAAATACGGGGATTAGCAGGGCTGAGTTTGAAAAGACGCTGGATGAATACTATCAACTCAGGGGATGGGATGAGAACGGAGTTCCGACACAGGAGAAACTGGGGGAGCTAAATCTATTGTAGCGACTCTTTGAACTTATTTAACCGCAGATTCCGAGTCGCGCCTCGGAAGCGGCGCAGACACGTATGCCCCGCAGGCATACGTGGATTCCCGCTCCCGAAGGGTAATCGGGACGCTGATAAACGCAGTATATAAAGGCTGGTTGTTATTCTGATAGGAGTTGTACCGATATTATCCCATGTATGCAACTTTGTAAATTCATGCGGGTATGAATAGACGTATTATCAGATAGGTTAACTGGGCTTTTAGGTCCCTCTGGCTTACCTTCCTGCACAATTACGTCAAAGTAGGAAGGCAGTCCACCCTCATGATATCTGGTATTGATTCGATCTATGAAATCTTCAAACATCTTTACATCTTGAGTAGGTAGTACCAGGATATGTATTTGCAAAAAGAGGGACATGTTGGTTATTTACTCCCAGGATCAAGTTTACTTACTTGAGGTAAGCTTTTTCTCTCATTTCTACTACAGTATCCAAAACGAATCAAATCAGTTTCTTTATCTTTCCAGATTTTTATCCTCGTTGCATCTATTATTAGATGATTCAGGTCGAGATGATAAATTTTAACAGCTCTTGCTTGCTTTATAAGAGAATGTGCTTTATCTTTGCTTACTGAGCCAGAGCTTCCGTAATCGCCCATCTGTCTCAACTCAAAAGCTGATACAAGCGAATCTCGCATTTTCTGATTGAAAATCTCTGTTTTAATAAATTCCTTTCCGAAGGCAGCGATTTTAAAAAATTTGAAGAGGAAATCCTAAGCTAAAGAAAGCAACGTGGTAATAAACATAACTTCAATCCATCATAACCCCCATCCTTAAAGACAAAGCCCATACATACCGTTTTTTACCCGATTCACATCCTGAGTTTCAATATACCTGCTCACAACCACCCATCCCCCCAACCCCCACGAAAGCACCCCGGCGCCCAAAGATGCACAAACGGAATGTTTAAAATAATTGAGGTAATCTACACGTAGGTATCATGAGAAGCGATAACATAAAAAAAGGACTTGAGCGCGCCCCTCACAGGTCTTTATTAAAAGCAGTAGGGCTGACCGATGAAGAAATGGCTCTTCCGTTCATAGGAGTGGTGAATTCCTGGAACGAGATAATTCCCGGGCATATCCATCTTGACAAGCTTGCAGACGCCGTAAAAGCAGGAATCCGCATGGCAGGCGGAGTGCCTTTTGAATTCAACACCATCGGGATATGCGACGGCATAGCGATGGGGCATACGGGCATGAAGAATTCGCTGCCCAGCAGGGAAATAATAGCCGACAGCATCGAACTCATGGTGGAAGCACACCAGTTCGACGGCATGGTCATGATCCCCACCTGCGACAAAATCGTGCCGGGTCACCTGATGGCAGCAGGCAGGCTCGATATACCAGCAATAGTTGTAACAGGCGGACCCATGATGCCGGGAATAGTGGGAGATGAGCAGCGGGATGTAATATCCCTGTTCGAGGCTGTGGGAGCGCGCCAGAATAATAAGCTCACAGACCAGGAACTCAAGAACCTTGAGGATTGCTCATGCTGCGGCGCGGGTTCATGCGCCGGGCTATTTACCGCCAACACCATGGCTTGCGTGACCGAGGCGCTGGGCTTGAGCCTGCCGGGATGCGGCACAGCGCATGCGGTGGATGCCAAAAAGACAAGGATTGCCAAGCAGTCCGGAATGTCGCTCCTTGAGCTTGTGAAAAAAGACATAACCCCGATTAAGATAGTTACTCAGGAATCGCTTGACAATGCAATACGAATCGACATGGCAATAGGCGGCAGCACAAATACGGCGCTCCATCTGCCAGCCATAGTGCAGGAATTCGGGCTTGAGCTTCCGCTTTCGAGGTTTGATGAAATAAGCAGGGAAACGCCGCACCTTATAAACCTGAGACCGGGAGGAGACCGCTACCTTATTGACTTTGAGCGTGCAGGCGGCGTACCCGCAATCCAGCAGCGGCTTCGCTCCAAACTCAACCTTGATGCGCTGACGGTGACCGGAAAAAGCCTGGGCGAAAACCTGAAGGATTATATAATTATAAATCCGCGCGCCAATAAGGAGATAATAGCAAGCTTGGATGCGCCGGTACATGCAGAAGGCGGAATAGCTGTGCTATACGGAAGTTTCGCTCCAGACGGCTCGGTGATAAAGCAGACGGCAGTGAACCAGAAAATGCAGAGATTCTCAGGACCTGCGCGCGTTTTTGACGGCGAAGAAGAAGCGATGAAGGCTATCATGGCTAAGAAGATCAAACCCGGCGACTGCGTGGTCATAAGATACGAGGGTCCAAAAGGAGGACCGGGCATGAGGGAGATGCTTTCCCCGACGGCAGCAATAGCCGGCATGGGACTTATTGATTCTGTGGCGCTCATCACGGACGGCAGGTTCTCAGGAGGAACGAGAGGTCTGAGCATAGGTCATGTGTCGCCTGAGGCTGCGGAGGGAGGACCCATAGCGCTTGTTAAGGAAGGGGATGTTATTGAGATAGATATACCTCGGCGGGAATTGAATCTCAAGCTCCCGAAGAAAGAACTTGAGAAAAGAAGGAAGGCGTGGAAAGCGCCTGCGTCGAAGGTTACGAAAGGTTATCTTGCAAGATACCAGAGGCTGGTGGGTTCGGCGGATAAGGGCGCAATAATCGCATAATGAAGTTCGAAAACTATATTAAATACTATAAATATTATAGAAAGCGCATAGTCAAAAATTGGGTATATTATCCTATGCAGTGGTAAATGCGTTATTACTTGCACAGAAAGTAGAAGAGGTAAGGATATGGAAAAAGGTGTGAAAACTGGAACTTTGTTAAAGATAGGAATATAGGGATATAATCAGGTCTGATCCATCCATCATGATGGGCAAACCGGTAATAGCAGGCACACGCATTACAGTAGAACTTATACTTGAAAAGCTCGCTGCCGGGGAGACAGTTGAACAAATCCTTGAAGCTCACCCCCGACTTACAAGGAATGCCATTCAGGCTGCATTAGCTTTTGCAGCAGAAGCTTTACGAGCCGACGTGGTCTATCCCATGGCGGAGGCTGCCGGTGAAGCTTCTGGCTGATGAGAACGTCGACAAGCCCATAGTTCCGCGTCTCATTTGAGTCCGGCGCATAGCTGAATGCTGCATGAGCGCGATAAGGGCATCGCCCTTGCGCTAAACATAAAGGGGCTTACTCTCCTCACTCAACTATATTCCGGGAACAGAAGATTTTTGTTCTTTCGAGATTTCTCGAAATTACTTTATAAGGCTCGTTTTTTCAAAAGTATAAATTACAATTATTGAAACTATAGCTCCGAGAATAATCCCAATTAGTGCAGCTAATAAATTGCTTACTGCCATTTTGTAGCCCCCTTCTGTCCCAATTCCTTAAATTTAGTGTAAATCAGATAGACGTCTAATACAAGTCCTATTACAAATGTTACTAGAGAAAATATAATTATCATGGGGTTAATATATGTGCCAGAAATAACCGAAGGTAAAACACTTCCAACAAAAAGAGTTCCAATAACTAATTAATATGACCTTAGCAATATTTTCAGTTATTAAAAAACCCTATATCTATTGCATTTCACATAGATAATCTATCCGATTGGTGGATCTACACTTTTGGTTTGTATATGTTAAATCCCATACACCCTCACCGCCATAACCTCCCTCAGCACCTGCTGCGCATTCTTCGAGCCAGCATCCATGCTCTTGATAACCAGAGGATAATTGTACCCCTCCAGTATTATTTTAATTAACTTACCCTCGCCGCCTGCAATAACATACTGTATATCCTTATGCTTCCCCATCATCGGGGCAAGCGCAGCCCTCACCTTATCAGCATGGTGCCTGACATCCTCCTCAACAAGGCTCTGGAAACGCTTCTGGCTCCAGCCGCCTTTCGAGTGCTTCCCCATAACGCTGCTTCTTATAATTTCATGCTCCACAAAAGTATCAGCCTCCACTATGCCAAAAAACGTCTCACCAGCATGGGCATTGAGCACAAGTATCTTATCAAATTCAAGGCTTTTTTTCAGGGGTTCAAGATCAAATTGCCTTCCAAGATTACCCCGGGAATGCGAAATCGGAAAAATTGGGATAATCACCAGTCTTACAACATGGTTTGTATCATAAAAAATCGCTTTGCCTGCTGATGACTCTATTTTTTCAATCAGATGAAGTGCAGCGCTGTCAAGCAGCGATACAACGCTCTTGTCTACATTTTCAAGTTTTTCATCACTCGCAAGGTAAATGGTTACCAGCGCCGGGGTTTTTGATTCTAACGAGCCCAGCATGGAAAGTACATCATCCAGTTTGTATTTTGATAAGCTCTCGGAAAAGCTGAAACATAGTTCAGGGGAAGCTTCTTTTTTAAGTTTTTGCAGTTCATTCTCACGCGAAGAAATCTTTTGTCTTGCCTCGTTTAATTCCCTGTCAACCTCCTGTTTCGCTGTTATCGTTTTCCTCGTTTTTTCATCCCTTCTTTCAAGCTGCAGCAGAAGCTTCCTGTTCTCCTCTTCAAGCTCCGCTATCCTTGCTTTCAGGGAATTTAGCTCCTCTTTCTTAAAGACCCCATATTTAAATACGGAGAATGATTCAGACAATTCCTTCGCCTCTGATTCCTATCAATTTCAATACGATATAAGGTATTCCTTTATCAATAAATTCAATTCTGTCATTGACATGGATAACCCGCCCTGGGCTTCCTCCAATCTCAAGCCCTGCCACTTTACTCAGGGCAAATGCTAAAGGAGTATCCCCTAAGACCCCGTATTTAAATACGGGGATTGGCGCTTCACCGGGTTCAATCTCTTTATCGTTAGAAGAAGGTTTTCGCGCCGTGGTAATAATCATTCAGCTTTGATGCGCTTGACAATCACGGGTCTTTCCTTAACAAGGATTCGATGACCGCAGTAAGGACAGCGGATGCCGATGTACTCGTAATCAATCTCAACATGTCTTTTGCATCGGGTGCATTTATATACCATATCTTACCTTATTTTTCCGTTGTAGCGGCTTCGCTGACTTCGACTTTCTCGCTATGTACTGCCCTGAGTACTGTCAGGTGCGCTGAAGTCTGGGGAACATACGCACCGCCAGCGTATGTGAATCCGCATTTGGTACATTCCCATATGCCTGTCCCAGTCCGTTTAATTTTTTTAGCACCGCATTTTGAACACTGGTATTTTAAATGCATTCTCTCTTCAATGTCGGCTACGAGTTTTCTGTTCTTTGTGCCGTATCTCACACCAAATCTGCCTGCAGTTCTTGTTTTTCTTCCTTTTGCTTTAATTTCGACCATGATTATATCTCCATGAATTTTCCCCTTATCTCTTTCGCCTTCTCGATTGCAATATCCACTATATAATTTATCTGTTCCGTGGTGAGTGGGTGTACCCCGCTCTTCTGCATCCCGGAGAGTGCCCCGTCCTGGTTGGATATCACGGTCAGCTTCGTGCCTGCTATGCTCTGTTCATTGAGCGAGGGGTCAAGCATTATCGAGCCACCTACCTCAACTGCTGTTATTGCCACAGGGACGTCCCTTATTGGAAGAGGCGAATCCTCCCCGAGGTCAAAACGTTTAGCAGGCAGTTTTGCAGTCAAGAGCGCAGCTATGGCGCCAAGCGACGCTGCATCCATTATGTTCCCGCCGTCATCCAAAACATGCACGTCTATGAAAACCATCCATACTTTCTCCCCTGCTGTTACGCATAGCTTGGAAAGGTCGATGGCACCCGACTCACGGATACCCCTGTCTACAACCCTCGCAAGTTCAATGGCGTCCTCTCTCGGAGGTCCTGACTCAAATACAGGCGAAGCTAAGGGAATAAGCTCAAGGTTGGTAATTATCACGCCCTGGTCGGGTGTATCAGGGAAAGGCGTACCGGGCTGGATTTTCACGCCCACTACGAGATGAGTATCCCCAATTTTCACGCGCGCAGAGCCCTCTGCCGTGTCAATTACATTCGTATCGATTGTTAATTCCCTGTACTGGTCAAAGGCTCTGCCGTCCTCCCTCTCCCCTTTAATCATGAGATTGTAGATATAATCCTTACGGAGATCTGCCATTATCTCGTTACTCATTGATATCAGCCTCCATTGACGAGGAATATTTCTCGATCAGCGCAGCTTTCTGCATCTCATGAATAGCTAAGCACCCGGTCTTTGCCATCTCAAGTCCTTCCCTGAACTCTTCCTTGGTGAGATGCCCGTCCATCTGGAGGAGTGTAATCTTACCGTCTGGTGTCATCGCTATGGGCATGTCAGCCTGTCCATAATTATCTTCATCCTTGTTTAAGTCAAGAACCAGGGTATCATCTATCTTCCCTACAGCACAGGCTGAGATCAGGCTTTTCATGGGGATGCCTGCGTCCGCAAGAGCAATGGAAGCAGCGTTAATCCCTGCTGTTCTCGTGCCCGCATCCGCCTGAAGCACCTCCACAAAGATATCAATGGCGGAGCGGGGGAAATATTCCTGGAATATCACGGGCTCAAGCGCCTCGCGACTCGCCTTTGACACTTCGATACTTCGCCTGTCGGGTCCAGGACGCTTGCGTTCTTCAACAGAGAACGATGCCATATTATACCTGTACCGTACAACTGCGCGGGTTGACTTCTGCTGGTGCCGGGGATGAACTTCCCTCGGTCCGTACACGGCGGCAATTACCTTATTTCCGCCGAATTCAAAATAACACGAGCCGTCTGCTCTGTTCAAAACACCCACCTTTATTTTGATGGGTCTTAATTCGTCTGGCGTTCTGCCATCGAGGCGAATACCGTTTTCAATTAACTTTTCTGGTTTACTCATAAAATTCCTCTTCTCTTTCTTTCTCTTCTTACGTTATCATGAAAAACAAATTACTTATCACCGAGGAGTTCGTCCAGAATCCCTCCGGATTTTCCCTCCTCAGCTTCTTTTTCCAATTCTTTCTCAGGTTCTTTGCCCTGCTTGCTTTTCTCTTCTTTTAAAAACTTGATCATTCTATCAGTCAGTCCTGAGATATGGGATTCTCTATCAATCTTGGAGATCGCCTTCACCGCAAGCTCCACATCCTTATCCTTTCCCGTCATCCATACCCTTCCATTCTGACCTATAAAAATATTGCAGTTTGTCTCGTTTTTCAGCATGGCAATCATCGAACCGCTTCTGCCTATAAGCCTCGGCACTTTAGAGGGCGTTACTTCGATAATACGCCCTTCTTTGATCTGCCTTAGCCTCTGGTCGTCCAGGGTCAGCTCAACTTTCATGCTCGGGTCAACGTCCCTTACCAGCGTCATTATCGAATCCCCTACGGTAAGGTATTTGGACATATCCTGGTTCTCTATGCGCCTTGGGAATTCGGATATGTGCAATAAGCCTTCGTAAGGCGAGCGGATATCCACAATCCAGTTCGAAAAAGAAACTTCGGTTACTATGCCTATAACCAGGTCACCAGGTCTTGGAATATATTTACCTGATAGCGGGACTACCCTGATATGATTTTTCAATGAAGCTATGCCGAATACGGATGAGAATACTTTGCCGTCTTCAACATACGTGCCCTCATCAGCAAGATTTGCGTCATCAGATAAAAATTCACCCGGTATTACTAGTTTTTTATCCATTTCCATCACTTTAAAAATTTTGTCTCTGCGCTGCCTTTGGTCAATCTATTCAGGAGGCTGTACAGTTCATCCTGCCTCCCTGCGGGTATGGATAGAACACCTATCCAGGAACCATCGTTCTGCCATTCCTGTTTTGTGAGGTTGCCGAAGCCTGCAACGCTTCCGTATGCCTTTACAGCATATTCTGCGGGGAGTTTCACCGCAATCTTTACCTCTTCAAAACGTATCGGGATTATTGGTCTTATCGCTTTCATCGTGATATTGACCATTTCATCCACATCCTTCATGGGATCAATATGCACGCCAGCCTCATCCATAGCCGCCTCTATCCTCGCGGGAGGATGCGGGGCTTTTGTCTGTGGGTTTATGGCATTTTGGGCAATAATATTGATTACGCGCTTCTTTTTTTCATCCAGCATCTTTTTTTTCTGCTCTGTGGTGAGATGAAGCTCGCCTTCACGAATGATTTTTTCTGCAATCTTGATTACATCGGTTGTGCCGAAGGCATTGATAACGTCCTGTTCTGCAGGTCTGTCGCCGTTCTTGGCATCGGAGAACACATCCTCCACTGCAAGAATGTTTTCAAGTTTAACATCATCGCCCCTTTTAAAAGCCAGCGCTCCGTCAGGCTCCACAAAAACCTCAAAAGTCTTGCCGTGGGTCTTGAGTCGCGCGATTATGGACTCATCCAGAGCGACCATTTCAGCTCACTCTTCGGTTTTTTTTTTCTTTTCCTTTCCCTTGGCTTCCGAAGCATGCGTCTTTATAACCTGTTCCACGTATGTCTCCACTTCAGAAGGAGCGAGTTTCCTGAACTTTCTGCTTGAGAGCTCGATTACACCCACTTCGATGGTTGAGGCATTGAATACCCCTTCCGCGGTGCTGTGAAGGGCATCGAGTCCGAGAATAATAGCACCTTCTAAGTTAATATTGTCGGTATATTTTTTCTCGAATACTTCCATGGTCTCCGTCCTTCCGGAACCTATGCCGGTGGCTTTGTATTCCAGCAATGCACCGCTGGGGTCGGTTTCAAACAGTCTCGCCCTGTTGTCATCCACCCCTGCGATAAGAAGCGATGTGCCAAAGGGTCTTACGCCGCCGTACTGCGTATATGTCTGTTTAAAGTCGCATATTTTTTTGGAAAGAATCTCGACGCCGATTGGTTCATCATACGTGACCTTGTTGATCTGCGCTTCAACCCTTGCCCTGTCGATAAGGGCTCTGGCATCTGCTACTAATCCCGATGTGGCAGCTCCTATGTGATCATCTATCTGGAAAATCTTCTCTATGGATGCAGCTTCAAGTAATTTGCTTGTGATCCGCTTGTCCACCAGTAATGCCACTCCGTCGGTTGCCTTCACCCCTACCGCGGTTGTCCCGCGCTTTACCGCTTCCCGTGCATATTCTACCTGAAATAACCTTCCATCAGGGCTGAACACTGTTATAGCCCGGTCGTATCCCATTTGTGGTGCCATTTGCATTTACATCATCTCCTTGATATTAAAAACCGCAATTCCTGTATATGGAATTGGATGTCTGTTTATTCTTTCTTCGGTTCTAACTCTTTAATGAGTGTCATTTGTATAAACTTTTCCGTTGCTCCTTTGATAGTCCCGGATATTCCCAGCACCACAATAGAAACTCGGATTCCTTTGACATTATTTATACATGCCAGCGCTGCCCTCTCTTCCCGGGTTTTTTCCCGTAAGCAGCGGATAATTCCGTATCTTCCGTCGAAGGACATAAGCCTTGGATTTATCTCGCTGCATCCTGTATCGCCGAACAATGAATGTATCGAGTTTAAAATTTCGTTAATTAACTGCTGCCTGGTTATTGCCTGCGGAGATGAGACCTCGAAAGCCATGTATCGCTTCTTGTCACGCAAGGTGGGGAGGGTTCTCATACTATTTCAATGCCTTCCTGTATGTATTCCGGGCTTTTCCTTCTCAGAATCGCACAAGGCGCTGCGCTCATAGCCTCGACAGCTTCTTCTTTTGTCATCCCGAAAAGACCGCCAAGCGCAGCTAATTCCCTTGGTGAGCGCAGGTCGTAGATGGAATGGGCGCTGCTCGTGAGAATCATGGAGAGATTGTATTTCCGGGCATGCTTCAGGTTTTTCTTCATGAGCAGCAATTCCCGCACGCGCGCTTCCCCGCGAAAATGGATGATAAAGCCAGGATTAAAACCGAGGGCAATGGAGTTATCAGCTGCGGTTTTTGCCAGCACGTTGTTGAACTGCGCAGGCTGTATAAGGATGTCCAGCCCTTCTGTTTCCACGGCGGCGCGGTTCAGGGATTCGTCGCCGCCTGTTACTGTGAGTATATCAGAACCTTTGTGTTTTTTTATTTCTTCCCTGAGCCTTGAAGGTCTGCCTGATAGCTCGATGCCTCTGTAAATCGAAAAATTCTCAGGTAAAGCCTCTTTCTCTGGTATTGTTGAGTTGATGACCGCGATTCCAGAGTATCCGAGCCTTTTTGCCTCGAATGCCAGTTCTGTGATTGAGGAGCCGTCGGGATGGATATTGAAGTCGTAAAATTTGGAGTCGAATAGCGACATTGTTTGGCTTAATAATTGTATGGTGTGATATAGTTTTGCGATTTATAATCGACATATTTATTATATTAGAAGCTATCTTAGGCGAGGAGAATCGTAATGAAGGAACAAGTTGAAGTACGCACGTTAAAAGAAGGAAAGTATATCCTGATAGACAAAGAACCATGCGTCATTAAAAGTATTTCTCATGCAAAAACAGGAAAACACGGCTCTGCAAAAGCCAGGATCGACGCCATCGGCATATTCGACGGCTCCAAACGCTCAATCATCGCTCCTGTAACAGATAAGATATACGTCCCGCTCGTAGAAAGAAAAAATGGACAGGCTCTGTCAGTTAAAGGTGACGTGGTCCAGATAATGGACCTGGCGGATTATTCCACCCTTGAACTTAAAATCCCTGAGGAACTCAAAGGTAAAATCGAGGCTGGGAAAGAGATTTCCTATCTGATTTCGATGGGAAAAATGAAGATTGACATGCGTGTATAATGCAAACTATTTTTGCTGATGTTGCTATACCTTTACTACAGGATTCTTGAGATTTTGAGAAAAAAAGAACTTGTTGGGAAAATATCTGTCAATGAAGTGCTGCTCGAACTTTCAAAAGTATATCTGATAAATTACGGAGATGGAAAAATGAAATTAAGCGAGATACCTGCTAAAGCAGATAAGATATCCAAACTATTTGATGTTGAGTTATTCCCTAAGATTTTGCGGAGTTAAGGTTAGCATTAATGAGGCTTAAACTAACATCTTCGTGACTTAATCCAGGCAATGGTACTAATGCCATTTATAGTTCATGAGAGAAGGTCAAATTCCTATCTTTATATACGCTATTGAAGTTTACTTCAGACTTAGCTAACTTGATCTTATAGTACGTTCATCTGCGGTTTGTTCCCCGTCTGAGTATTATGAGAAGGAAGATGCACAAAAATGCCTAAACTCTGCAGAATCAATATTGAACAACGTGAGAAAGTTTTCGAAGATATAAACACGTTTGCACAGAAACTTAAAGCTAAATTTAATTGCATAGTTTACATGTTCGGCTCATTTGCCAGAGGGGAAATCCACGAAGGCAGTGATATTGACCTGATTGTGGTTGGCGATTTCAAGGAGAGATTCTTTGAACGAATCGGTAAAATAATCGAGATGACAGACCTGCCGATTGAACCCCTTGTCTATTCACTTCGTTATTTGCCGAAGCCCCTTTCGTTAGTTTTATATGCCTTCGCATCATAACCCGCCATTAACATGACTGAAAAAGCAGCCGTTGCTACGCCTGCATCCCCTGTTATCAATGGTTCTTATCATGACCTCAGAAACAAGTTAGCAGAAAAGATGGCTGGGGAAATAACGCTCTCCGACAATCCCGGGGAGACGTTAAAGAAATGGCGCACCAATTTTGAAATTTCCCAGTCCGACCTTGCATCTTTTCTGAAAGTTTCCCCTTCCGTGATAAGCGACTACGAGAGCGGCAGGAGAAAATCCCCGGGAATTATTATAGTGAGCAAGATTGTGGAAGCAGTCCTGGAAATGGATGCTGCTCGCGGCGGGGCAAAAATCCGTTCTTACGAAGGTATGCTGCGGGGAGGTTTCAGCGCTGACGCCATATATGAAATCCATGAATACCTCTCCCCTATTTCTGTGGAAGAACTCACAAAAATGGTGAGCGGAGAAGTGGTTTACAGCCCCAGCAGCGAATATATAAAACCAATGTACGGGTATACCATAGTGGATAGTTTAAAAGCCATACTTTCGCTTTCCTACAATGAGTTCCAGAAGCTGTACGGATGGAGTTCTGAGAGAGCCATGATTTTCACAAACGTATCTACTGGCAGGTCGCCTATGGTAGCCCTCAGAGTGACTAATTTGAAACCTGCTTTAGTGGTAATTCACGGGATTACTGCACCACAGGTTGACGCAATAGCTGCAAAGATTGCGGAAATAGAACACGTACCGCTCATTGCTACGGTCATGCCGATCACCGACCTGATTCGTGCGCTTCAATCGCACGATATAAAGCATTAATATTCTTTTAAACCGAGGTGCAAAAATGAGTGTTGGAATTGTTTCATATGGCGCTTACATACCCCGCTATCGAATTAAAATCGAGGAGATAGCTAAAGTATGGGGCAGTAACGCCAGCAGTATAATCGACGGGCTCATGGTTTATGAAAAATCCGTGCCCGATATGGACGAGGATACCATCACAATCGCGGTGGAAGCGGCACGCCATGCGATTAACCGCGCCGGAATTAACCCTGAAAAAATCGGGGCTGTTTACACAGGCTCAGAAAGCCACCCCTATGCCGTAAAACCCACAAGCACAGTTGTGGCTGAGGCTATCGGCGCGACTCCTGAGCTAACATCTGCTGATTTTGAGTTCGCATGCAAGGCAGGAACGGCTGCCATACAGGCATGCATGGGTTTGGTGGGAGCGGGCATGATCGAGCTTGGGATGGCAATCGGTTCCGATGTCTCGCAGGGTGCACCTGGCGATGCGCTCGAATATACAGCCGCAGCAGGCGGAGTTGCGTACATCATAGGACGGGAGAACACAGCGGCAGATATTGAATCTACGTATTCCTTCACCACAGACACGCCGGATTTCTGGAGAAGGGAGGGAATGCCATACCCTGAGCACGGCGGGAGGTTTACAGGCGAGCCAGGATACTTTAAACATGTGATATCTTGTGCTTGCGGGCTTATGAAAAAGCTGGGCACAAAACCTTCGGATTACGATTATGCCGTGTTCCACCAGCCGAATGGTAAGTTTCCTACACGCGTGGCAAAGATGCTGGGTTTCACCAACGAGCAGATTAAACCCGGCCTTGTGGTTTCGCGCCTTGGGAATACGTATTCAGCCTCCTGTATGATGGGACTTGCAGCCATACTTGATATTGCCAGGCCCGGTGATAGGGTATTCGTTACTGCTTTTGGCTCAGGGGCAGGAAGTGACGCTTTCAGTTTGACCGTGACTGATGGAATAGAAAAGATACGCAATGGCGCGCCCAGCGTTGAACAACTGCTGGCTAACCCCATATACATCAATTACGCCACCTATGCGAAACATAAAGGTAAGATTAAGTTATAAGGTGAAAAAATGAGAGACGTTGCAATTATAGGAGTCGGATGCACACAATTTGGCGAATTATGGGATAAGTCGTTCAGGGAACTTTTTGTAGAAGCAGGGGTAAGCGCAATAGAAGATGCCAATGTGCAGGGCGGAAAAATCGATGCTTTATATGTGGGTAACATGAGCGGGGGCAGATTTATCGAGCAGGAGCACCTCGGGGCGCTGATTGCAGATTATTCGGGACTGGCAAGCCTGCATGTCCCATCAACGCGCGTGGAAGCTGCCTGTGCTTCCGGCGGGCTTGCGCTAAGGCAGGGAATTATTGCCGTAGCCTCTGGTTATCATGATATTGTAATAGCAGGAGGGGCTGAAAAAATGACCGACGTTGGCGTTGAAACAGCCACAGATGCCCTTGCCGCAGCCGCGGATCGTGAATGGGAAGGAATAATGGGCGCCACGTTTCCTGGTCTTTATGCCATGATTGCCAGGCTGCACATGCATAAATATGGAACAACGCAGGAACAGCTCGCATGCGTTGCGGTCAAGAACCACCACAACGGCACCATGAATCCGATAGCGCAGTTCCAGAACGAGATTTCCGTGGAAACCGTCCTGAATTCAGTCATGGTGGCTGACCCGCTGCATGTTTTCGACTGCTCCCCGATTACAGATGGCGCTTCTGCCGTGGTTCTCGCACCTGCAGACATCGCCCGGAAATTTGCGGATACGCCCATATATGTAAAAGCCTCTGCGCAAGCCAGCGGCACCCTATCGCTTCACGATAGACCTGATATAACAACACTCGATGCAACTGTTGCTGCTGCAAACCGGGCTTATAAGATGGCGAAGCTTACCCCCAAAGACATAGATTTTGCGGAAGTGCATGACTGCTTCACGATTGCGGAAATTTGCGCCATCGAGGATCTGGGTTTTGTGAAAAAGGGCGAAGGAGGAAAGGCTGCCGAGTCGGGTATGACCGCCATAGGAGGAAAGATACCCATCAACCCGTCGGGCGGGCTGAAGGCATGCGGTCATCCTGTGGGAGCCACGGGTGTGAAACAGGCTGTTGAAGCCACGCTCCAATTGCGGGGCGAGGCAGGCAAAAGGCAGATAGAAGGTGCAAAGATCGGTCTTACCCATAACGTGGGAGGCTCGGGCGGCACTGCGGTTGTTCATATCTTCGGAAGGGAGAGATAATTATGTCAGTTCCAAGATTCTGGAGACGGCTCAAAAACCTGTACAACCTCATAGGTACGCGGTGTGAAAAATGCGGCGAATATTATTATCCCCCCAGGAACATGTGCCCGCGATGCAGGAGGAACGGCGTGATAGTCCCGTTTAAATTCAAGGGAAAAGGAGAGGTGTTGACTTATACCATTGTGCACAGCGCTGCAAAGGACTACGCGAAGCACACACCGTACATACTTGCCATAATAAAACTGGATGAAGGTCCGAGGCTTACTTCGCAGGTAATATGTGCGCATGAGGATATTCATATAGGCATGAAGGTAAAATCCGCATTCAGAAGGCTGGGTGAGGAGAGCGAAAAGGGAATGATATACTACGGGACAAAATTTATCCCTCTTGAAACATAAATAGGATTTAGAATATACAAATGAATAATCTTAAGTCAAAGGTAGATGAAGGACTGGTGGAAAAAATCAGCCAGGTTTTCTCTATTTATGATATCCAGCAGGGGGATGGTAATATCTATTTCTTTGGAATCCCCAGGGAAGATATCAGGATTATCTATGAAAAATTATGGTATGTTTTTACCGAAAAAGGTTATCAGTTTTCTTTTAAGTACGAGTTGGGCGAGCACGTAATCATAGCCTCGCCTTTTACTCCCGCGCGTGAGCGGCGGTGGATTAACGTAGTTCTTGCAATTGCCACTTTTATTACCACGATGGTAATGGGCTCGATCCTCTTCGGTGCAGATCCCATAAGCAATCCCTCTGAGGCATTGAAGGGCATCCCGTTTACTATCGCAATTATGACTGTACTTGGGGCTCATGAAGCCGGGCATTATCTGGTTGCAAAAAAGCACGGCATGCATACCTCATTGCCTTATTTTATCCCTTTTCCTCTCGGGATAGGGACGATGGGGGCGGTGATCAAACACAAGGGACCGATACCAAACCGAAAAGCCCTCTTTGACGTTGGTGTTTCAGGTCCTCTGATTGGTCTTTTTGTGTCGATTGTTGTAACTATCATAGGACTTCTTCAACCTCCTGTGCAAATTCCAGTTCAACTGGGTATTCCACCGCTGTTTGAATTCATAGCACGTATCATCCCGACTGCTGAGGTATCGACAATGAACCCTATTGCGTTTGCAGGCTGGGTCGGGATGCTTGTTACAGCCTTGAACCTTATTCCAGCCGGGCAATTAGACGGCGGGCACATTCTTCGCGCAATGCTTGGCGAGAAAGCCCAGCATGTATCAACCGCCATGCCGTTTTTACTTATCTCGCTTGGATTTTACGTGACTTATTTCCAGAACCGCGACGGGTTTTTATGGATATTTTGGGGGCTTTTCCTCTCATTTTTTGCTGCCGCAGGTCATCCCAAACCACTTAATGACGAGGTGCCGCTCGGAAAAGGAAGGATGGTTCTTGGGGTTGTTGCTTTTATTCTGGGGCTGCTTTCCCTGACACTGGCTCCTTTTCAGATGCATTGAACCCCAGGTTGCACTAATTATTTAGCTTGCAGAAAGGCATCCATGTGATAAACGGCATTCTTACTGATGCGGTTTCGACATGTCGGCTGATTTGATATCTTCCAGCACTCTGGTAATCAGCGTTTTAGCATTCTCAAGATGCGCCGTTCCGCTGCCTGCCAGTTGTGTAAAGTTATCCTGAATAAGGACTTCGTTCTCTTGTAACAGATGTATATAGTAGATGAGTATGCTCCAGTAAACAGCGCCGCCTAAGAACACTGCAGCTC
>CAYSLW010000009.1:0-1676 GCA_964431955.1 uncultured Candidatus Methanoperedens sp.
GAAGGACGTCCTTGTAACCGAGGATAAAAAGTTGCTGGATAGAGCGAGTGAGTGCAGCGCGGATGCCGGGAGGTTTGAGGATTTTTTAGATAAAAAGTGACCAGAACTTTCGGCGCTGGTTATGCCCGAATCGGCGCCGTCCTTTGAGGGTACATGGGCGGCGCGGTTTCCCTGCGGCCGGGGGCTGCGGGAGAGGGTGATGGGGCGGCGCAGGTGCGAGTGGATGCGGAAAATTCAAATAATAAGTGGACACAAGGTTTAAGCGCAGAAAAAAAGAGTTAGGCTTTGGAATGATAAAAAAGAAGCAGAATTTCAAACAGAAAATCCAAGAATTAAAAAACGCAGTAAAAGACAATCGTTTTCTAGATGATCTAAAAGAAATATCAGAAGATTTCAAAATAGCCGATTTGGATGAGATTTTAAATGAAAATGAAACTTGAAGACCTAAAGAGATTAGTTGAAAGAAAAAGGCTGGATGCTAGGAATAGTGAATATTTCAGTATATTAGCATTCTCAGATTGGAGAACTCAACCATATGAAGAACTCATCAAGTATTTGGATGTAATTCCTAAAGTTGATCTTATAATATATGCAGGGGATGACCTTAAAAAACTTGAAGAATTTGGTGTAGAGCAGTTAGCGAACAAATCAAAATATGGGCTTGCCGGCGTGGCTGGAAACGATGATATTGTTCATTTCAAAGATATTGCAAATGGACACACTCGCATATACGATCTTCATCAATCACCAATAATATTAGGGGATTATGCATTTATTGGACTTGATGGCGCTACAAAAGCCCCTGGTTTTATTTTACATGATGAAAATGAGGTTATTAATCATCTAAACCAGCAATATGAGAAAATATTTTCGGAAAGAATTATTAAAACAATCTTAGTTAGCCATACACCTCCTTTTGGTGTTTTGGATTTTTCAATGAGGTTTGGAAAAGAAAACATTGGTTCAAGTTCTCTCAAAGAATTTTTAGATTCTGAGGAAATTGATTGTGTAATATGTGGGCATAGTCATCTCAATGGAGGGAAAACTGAAAAATATAACAAAACATGTGTTTTTAATGTATCTTCGCACGATGACCAATTTGCACCAGGAAATATTTTATTTCTCAGAATAAATAAATCAAAAATCAATTTTCATTTCCGCCAAATTAAATCTTTTCAAAAAATAAAATCTGATATATCTATTCTCAAGGATGTCGGTAGGAAAACATATACAAGGATGTTTGAAAAAGGAATTACGAAATTAGAAGATGTAAATGAAGGAAACCGAAGTTTATTAAAGACAATTCCAGGAGTTTATGACTGGCATGTTGATAGATGGCTCATGCAAATTAAAGCAATAAAGCAAGACAAAGTCCACATCATTGAAAACGAATTAACAGAAATCTTGCAAAAGAATGAAATTATTTGCTACGATATAGAAACAAATCTGGAAAATGATAGAATTTGGCTAATTGGATACTATAATTTCCAAACAAATGGATTTGGAAGCATATTTGAAAAGGATAATGAATTGAATTGTTTAAAACGATTCTTAGAATATTTAGAAAAATATAACAATTTTAAATTAATCAGCTTCAGCAATTGCAAATTTGAAAACCGAATTATAACACAAAGAGCAGAATATTATAATCTCAAGGAATTGTTACCTGTTATCAG
>CAYSLW010000009.1:1686-18662 GCA_964431955.1 uncultured Candidatus Methanoperedens sp.
ATCGATATTCCTCATATTTTAATCGGAAATATCGCAAAATATAATTTGAAAGATCTGGGTAACTATTTTGGCTATCATTGGGAAAATCCTGATGTGAATGGAATTGAAGTCGGTAGCGCCTATAGCCAATATTTAAAAACAAAGAAGGAAATTCATTGGGAAAAATATATTAAATACAATAAAGATGATGTGTTTGCTTTGAAAGAGATAATAATGAGAATTAGAGAACTAATAAATCAAATAGCAATTAAGCGAACATTATCTAATCGATAGTTATTGGTGTGGAGTATGAATAAAAAACTTGAGAAAGCAATCCCGCATCCTCAAATATCGGAAGTAAAACTTGTTGGAGATTTAAACATATTCCCTATAAGTTGGTTACACAAACAAGAGTATTGTGAGTATCAAATCTTTCTTGAGAATATGAAAAGAATCAAAGTTGAACCGACAAAAGCGATGGTTGAGGGCAAAATTGAACATGAACGGCTAGAATCAGAATTCAGAGCGGAGGCTGTACCAGCAACTTTTGCTGAGATGTTAGAACAATCAGAGACTATCGAAGTATTATCTAGAGAATTTCCTGTGATAAGTCTCAAATACGGGATTTATGGATTAATTGATGAAATTCGCCTTGCACCGAATGAGTTTGTAATAATAGACGATAAACCAGGTACTAAAACATATCTTTCTAATATTAATCAGGTCTATGGATATTGTTTAGCATTTAAGGATCTGGTTAAAAAGCAAGATTCTCGAAAAATAGTGGCTGCTTTACGTGAACGAGGAACAGACAATATTTACTGGAGTGCCTCGTTTGATGGGCAGGCGGAAAACATAATAATTGAGGTAATTAATCATATCCATGGGTTGATTTTAGGAAAAGAGCAATTCAACACAAATACAAATCCGAATAAATGCAAAGCGTGCAGATTCAGAATAAATTGCGATCAAGTTTTATCGTGAAATAACTTTGAATGATCTCACCCCCTACTCCCAGAACCTCCTCGCCCTCGCGTAATTCCTCTCCGCAATAAGAATATCCAATAAAACTCCACCTCATCCTCCCTCAACTTCCTGATAACCCTCGAAGCAGTCTCAGTTACTTCAGCAATTTCTCGAACTCTTCCCTCTTCAAACCCGCCTGCCTGATAATCTCAAACAGCGTTCCCGGGTCGATTTCCTTATGGTTTGGAACAACTACAGCCCGCTTGGAATCCGAAACCATTCTGACGAGAACGATATGGCTGCCTTTTTGCCTTGCAGGCTCAAAACCAATTTTCCGAAGAGCCTTGATGACTTCACGCCCTGACAGGACGGGCAGCTTCCCCATGTGGCAGCACCTCAAAATGAGCTATGACAGTATCTTCAGGCGTTATCTCTTCAGCAGGGAACCCCATCTCCTCAATATAGACCTCCACAGCTTCTTTGAGATTTTTAAGCGCCTCTTCGATCGTATAGCCCTGGCTTACAACATCCACTTCCGGGCACAGAGCCACGAACTGCTTCTCGCCTTTTCTAATGATGGCTGTAAAATCCATATAACTCACTGAAATGTATCGTTCCGATTCGTTAAATAGATTTGCATTTCAATATGCACAGGCAGTCCTGCAAAAAGTTGTATCATAAGTATTATACTTTACTTGTAACTCAGTTCCCCAAATATACGACATCCTTCACGCCTTTAAAATGCGGGTCACCAGTCCGCAGGAATGAATTATACACTTCCGCAATATTGATGGCGCTGACTATCACTTTTTCTTTGGGATTTTCAATTAATTCCCTTACTTTCTCTCCAGGGGCGCTCCCATTAAAATATTCTATCCAGCCCCAGGAATCAACCAAGACGGTCATCTTCTTCCTCGTGCCTGTTAAATTCCTTAAGTCCCGGAAACGCCCCGAAATACGATTTCTTAAACTTCTTCTTGGATTTGATAAGCTCCCGGATAACTTCTTCATAGCTCTTGAGGTTCAGCTCCTTTTTTATTTTAAAGCATTGAGTTCTTTCAGAAGTTCTTCATGCACCTGAATGGTTGTTACCATCTTATCACCTACAGCTCTAGATATGAGATGAGATAAAGCTAAATAGTGCGAACTCCTGTGCGTTTTGAGCTTGTCGAAATTGATAAAAATAATGTTCCACTTTAAGCCGTGAGGCATCTGCCGAGAATACGGCAGTATAGCTGGGCTTAATAAAATTTATATGTGCTAACTGCGTTAGCAGACAAGCCTATGACTGTTAATGTAAATCGTTACAAGTGCGGATACTGCGGGGCATGCGTTGGGGTATGTCCTGTGGGCGCGCTTGAGCTGGTCGAGACCTGGATTGAGGTGGAGAATACCTGCACCAGTTGCGGCGTATGTGCGAAAATCTGTCCTGTGGGCGCGCTGGTGGTTGTGAAATGAAAAACTTTAGGAAAGTTTTATCAAAAACTGTTGCGTCAGTTTGCACCGCACACACGTATGGCACTGCCATACGTGGATTCATAAAGCGAGGTGTCGCTTTATGAAGGCAAAATATGACGTCATTGTGGTTGGGGCGGGTCCAGGAGGCTCAATAACCGCAAAAACCACTGCTTTGGCTGGTTTGGATGTATTGCTTATTGAAAAGAGGCAGGAGATAGGGGACCCTGTGAGATGCGCCGAAGGCGTGAGCAAAGAAGGATTGAAAAGGCATATAGAACCTGACAACAGGTGGATAGCAGCAGAAGTAAAAGGTTCAAAAATACTTGCACCCGACGGAACTGAAATCAAAATGTCAGAAGAGGCGTCAAGCGGAAAGGCTGGTTACACTCTTGAGAGAAAGGTTTTTGACCGGGCGCTGGCGCAGCAGGCTGCTATGGCTGGAGCTTGGGTGATGGTAAAGACACGGGCGACTGGATTATTGCGAAACAACGGCAAAGTCACTGGAATAAATGCCATGTATATGGGGGAAACGTATGAAATCAGGGCTGATATTGTTATAGGTGCAGACGGCGTGGAATCAAAAGTAGGAAGATGGGGCGGCATAGACACGTCATTGAAACCCGGTGATATTAATACCTGTGCGCAGTTTCTGGTTTCCAATATCGACGCTGGTGAATATAGTAAGTTCTATCTGGGTGAAAAATATACTCCCGGAGGATATGTCTGGGTATTCCCCAAAGGCAAGAATACAGCGAATGTAGGACTGGGGCTTCTTGGAAGTAAATCGGGAAATGTCAGGGCAATCACGCTCCTTGAGAAATTCATAAAAGATTACATGCCTGGGGCTAAAATCCTGGAAATGGTAGTTGGTGGAGTCCCGGTCAGCGGTCCGATAAAACAGACAGTAACGGACGGGCTGATGCTTGTAGGCGATGCTGCAAGGCAATCCGACCCTCTGACAGGCGGGGGCATCATAAATGCAATGGATGCGGGTAAGATGGCAGGGGAAGTCTGTATTAAAGCGAAAGAAAAAGGGGATTATTCTATCAGGACATTAAAGGAATATGAGGATAAATGGCGCGCTACTATCGGGAAAGAGCTGAGTAAATCCCTCGTTGTTAAGAATCTGCTCCTTAAACTTACGGACGAACAATTAAACCAGCTTGCTCATTCGCTTAAAGGGATAGATACGAGTAAGATGGCATTACCAACGGTGTTGCCTATTTTATTCAAGAAGAATCCCAAGATATTGTGGGAATTGAGAACGCTGTTTGTGTAATCTGTAAAAATGGCTAACTCTCTTTTAATCTTCATTCCTTCCCGAAGAAGCTTCTCATCATGGGGTGCATCTCCATCATCTGCTGGCTTGCTATGTCCTCATATAACCTGTACATGATGCTCACCGTCAGCAATAACCCTGTCCCGCCCGCGCCTCCAATCGTGCCCAGAAGGCTTGCTATCAGCGTAAGCAGACCTACTAAAGCTCCACCGATTACAGTCACCTTGGGGATATACCGCTGCATCACCCGCTCAAGCGTTCCGCTGCTTCTCCTGTATCCAGGTATCTGCATCCCTGACCTCTGGATTTTCTCAGCCACGTTCTTTGCTCCCATGCCTGTAGTTTCAATCCAGAAGAGAGCAAATACTATACCGCCAATAATGAGCATGAATGCATCAGTTGCGACATGAAGCACGATCTGCCAGGTAGCTGGTGCCGCAACTCCAAGGCTTGTGAAATGCGAGGATACAAGAGAAGGCATCCAATCGTTTGGACTGTTAATAGGAGAAAGATAATACATAAGACCATTTACAGGTATATTTTCCCTATATTCTCCAAAAATCGTGGTTCGGCTGGAAAGGAGAAGCCCCATCATCTGGATATTTGCCTGCAATGCTCTCACAAAAATCATGGGCAGAACGCTTGCATAGATGAGCTTGACAGGGAATCTGCCGCGGGCGCCCCTCACAGCAGCATGAGCCAGCGGTATTTCGATGCGTGTACTTTCCGCGAAAACGACCATCAGGTATATGATAACCGTACTGAGCAGTGCCAGGATGCCGCCCTGTATCAGCAAAAAGAACATCCCGTCGCCCGTCAGGATATAATCCAATCCTGGTATAGGTGATGAAGGGCCTGCCAGATAAATCCACTTTGGAATAAGTCCTATCGGAAGTCCAGTATCATCGTCTATCCAACTAAATATACCAGTAACGATTTGCTGCGATACTCCTGCAACAATGAACAATCCCACGCCAGAGCCTATGCCCCACTTGGAGACAATCTCGTCCATGTAAAGAATCAGCACGCCTCCAATACAAACCTGGATGAACAATAATAAGGTTATCATACTTACGTCCACGCCCAGTTGCGCCGCAATTCCTGCATCAGGGAGCATGTAGCCGCCAAGGATCTGCGGCAGGGCTTCCAGGACAATCATCACAAAGACAAGGAGCTTCTGCAGTCCTTGAAAAATAGCCTGCTGATGCGGATCGCTAAGATCCATCTTAATGACTTTTGCCCCCACAAGTAATTGCAGCACGATTGAAGCCGTTACTATTGGTCCTATACCCAGAACCATGAGTGAACCAGAAGCGCCTGCAAAGAATGCACGGTAAAGCTCAAAAAGGTCTATTGAGCTTTCATCCAGCCCGAATAAAGGGATGTTCGCAAGAATGAAATAAAGAACCAAAATACCAAGAGTCCAGCCAAGCTTTCTCTTGAAATGAACATGACCTTCAGGTCGAGCTACCGCTGGTAAACGTTTTAATAAAGGTTCAATACTTTCAAAAGCCATATTCAGTCCCCGTATTTAAATACGGGGTTTTTCGGGGGTCTCTATCTTTTCAGACAATACCATTATATTTCCATAAGCTACCTCTATTTTCTGTTTTGCAAGAGATGAAAACTCCTGTGCAGTAACGAATAGAGGTTTTGTAACCTTTCCCCCGCCCAGCACTTTTTCAATACCGATATTGGCAAGGTCTATGTGGAATGCATTACCTTTCTTTTCTGCAAAGCCATCCGCTGCCAATTGTTGGATGGCTTCATCGAGCTCGCCAACGTTTACGATTGTTTTATCTTTCACAATAGATAGGGGTCTCTTGAACCCATGCTTTCCAAAGCTTAAACCTCGCTGCATTGCCCTGACAGAGTGATGCTTGCATGTGCCTGCATTTCCGCGCCCGCCGCGGCTGCCGCCGCCTCTTCGATTCTTATGCGTGCCTCCGCCGCATGTTCTTGATCCCCTGAATTTCTTGGTTTTTTGTTTTGCCATAATAATTACCTCATCTTGTTCAACAGGGCGTTTATCTCAGTCCCGTGGAATCCAAGGTCTCCTCCTTCCTGGAAAGTCCTCTTGGTGCCCTTAAGACCTTTCCTTGCAGGGTGCATCCTGAAAACAGGCTTCAGTCTGGGAACATCGCGAAGCTCGGATTTCCCTTCGCAAACTGCTTTTGCCAATTCACTGAATGATTTGAATTTCGTGGTTTTGCTCAGGTATTCCAAAGTCAACCCTTCCCCGCCTTCGAGCCTTCCTCTGTTCTCCAGCATCTGCGCAAGGGTTTGGGGAGTTATAATGCCCCACGCAATGTAATCCTTTGCTTTATGAATCATGCCTTTATAATTTGGAGTTTCTGGCAAAATTACGCAGTGGTTTATCCTGTCAAGGTGCATCATGCTCAATGTATCCCTGATATCCTGCCGCGTTTTTACGCCTCCGCGTATTCTAACTGCCGCGTACATTTTTCACACCTTCATTGTGGTGGTTTTCATGAGAGCGTCAAACGTTGCCTTTGCAAAATTTATGGTCGTTCTTGTCTCGCCGTTTACTTTTGCCCAGACATCTTTTATACCTGCAATTTCAAGCACCTTTTTAGCAGTTCCTCCGGATGCCAATCCAAGCCCACGAGGCGCAGGTTTGAGTCTTACTTCTACACTTCCTGCTTTGCCCTTCACTTCAAAGGGCACTGTATGCCCAAGACCGCAGCCGCATTCCCATGAACCGCAGCCTCTTTTAATACTTATTATATTCATCTTGGCAGTATCTATCGCTTTTCTGATAGCCACGCCCACCTGGACGTCCTTACCCTCGCCGATGCCAATAAAACCGTCACCGTTGCCTACTATTACAGTGGCTCTGAATTTCACCCTTCTCCCTGAGTCTGTCATTCTCTGCACCATGTTGATGTCCAGAACTTCATCTTTTATTTCAGGCAGCAATGCATCCACGATCTGGTATTCCCTTATGGGCAGTCCTGACGCAAGGGCTTCGCCCATAGTGGTTACCTGTCCTTCTTTGACCAGTTTGCCCAGCCTTGTTTGAGGAACCCATTCCACTGCTTCTTGTTTGAATCCTGTGTCTCTCATATTATCACCTACGAATCGCCCTGAATCTTTTGCTTTACCGCCTCAAATTGCTCTGATACGTTAGTTTTTCTGTATTTGTCTATATGTTTGCCCATAATCCTTTCATCTTTTGGGTAAATTTTTGGGTCGTGGGGAATTTCCATGCCTGCATCCACGGCTCCTTTTAAAGCAGCAAACATCCGTCCACCCTTGGTTGTATGATACAACCCTGCATCGAGTATTGCCATATTCTGCCCTGATTTCTTTGCACGGTATCCCAGCAATAATCCTGTCAGGTATGCGGATGTGATATTTCCAGTTCCTCCTGTATACCCATATTTCTTTAAATCGCCTGTGTTTGCGGAAACAAGTGTAACATCTCCCGCTCTCTCTGGAATTACTATCTGTAACAGTGTATTGTTTAAACTTTTTCTAACTACAAGGCGGGGTTTTCTCGAAATTAGCAATTGCTTTCTTGCCCGGTAATCAGTCTTACCGCTTCTTACCCTTCTGAATTTGACCCTGTATCTTGCTCCAGTCGCCATATTCATGCCTCCTTGCCTTTTTGCTGCTCTATCTGAGCTTTCAGGTGCGCCCTGCTCCGATATTCTCCGCCTTTTGCTTTGCGGTATAATTTCCTGTATGTAGAGACCTCAATTGTTTTATTATCTCTCATTTCCCGAAGTTGGCTGCGCAGAGCCCGGATTCTCTTCATCCACTGCTCTTTTTTCGGTCTGCGAGCACCGGCCGCCCCGCTTCTTGACCCGTGCCCACATCTCCGCCCATAAGCACGAGCTTTATTCCGTTCGCGTGCTCTTCCACGGCTGATTCCTTTGATATCCCTTTTACCCACCTTTCCTTCCTCAATTAATTTACGGATATCCTCTCGTGTTAAAGCAAAAGCTATGTCCTTGGAAGCTTCAGGGTCAAGCCATACACGGTTTACCCCAATGCTCATCACTTCCGCTGCAAGTCGCCGCTGGTTTGCCAGATCTGTCATCTTACTCTTCCCTCCTTGTGGGGTTTAAAATTTTCAACCCTAATTCAGAAGCCCTTTTTTCTATGAGAGCACGTTTTCTTGCTCCCACGGTATGGGCGATTCTGGCAGCTTGCCCGCTCTTCAGGGATTCAATCTCCTTTGAATTATTCACCACGACATCCTCAAAGCCCGAAGGATGAAGTCCTTTTACGAGCGCAGGACTGCCATATCCAGCCTCTACAAGTGGGGTTTTTCCAAAAACTCCATACCGCGCCTTGTTGTGAATGCCGTCGGGTCTTCTCCAGTAATCCGCAAGTTTCTTTTTCTTGTGGGAATCTGTCTGCTTGAACTCTGGTTTTTTGCTTTTCTGTTTTTTCCTGACGTTAAGAAGCCTCTTAGTTTCAGCATCAAGAGTAATAATATCAACTGGCTTTTCTTCTTCTATAACCATTTCGTCAGCAGATTTTATTATATCATCTTCCATGCTGTTCACCCCGTTCCACGAGATAAACTCCATCCTGGAACACCCTTGGATCAAGTCTACGGATTTTTGTAGCCGTGCGGATGTTAGCAGCTGTCTGTCCCACATCTTCCTTGTTTATACCGGAAATAACAACCTGGTCTCCTTTAATTGTGACCTTGGTATTACCCAGGATATTTGCTTTTCTTGCCTTCTTTTCACCCAGGAAATTGCTTATCAATACCCGGTTTCCTTCTACTTTTAATTGTATGGGGAAGTGCGAATAAACCACTTTCATTGTATATTCGTATCCCTTACTTACTCCGGTAATCATATTCTTTAAATGGGATTCAAACGTACCCAGCATCGCAAGCTGTTCTCTTCTTCCGAAATTTGTTTCCACAACAACTTCCGAATCAATTTTCTTGATTACAATTCCCGGGTACCAGAGCTCTCTTTCAAGCTGTCCCTGCGGACCTGAGACTGAAACGTTCATATTATCGATAGCGACATTCACGCCCTGTGGAATTCCTATTGTTTTCTTAGTTTCCATAACATTCACCTAATAAACATAAGCGAGTAACTGCCCGCCAAGTCCGTTCTCCCTGGCTTCATTATGCGTCATGACGCCGTCCGGTGTTGTTAATATGATTGCACCAAAGCCCCTCGCAGGCAAAAATCGCTTTTCCCATTTCTCAAATTCAGTATTCTTGACAGCGTGGCGAGGTCTGATCACTCCGCACCTGTTGATTTTTCCAAAAAGTCGGACTTTAAACAAACCGGATTTCCCATCGTCGATGAATTCGAATTCTCCGACGTATCCTTTATCCTTCATCACCTTAAGTACACTTCCTATGAGTTTTGAAGCTGGGCGAATCGTACATTCTGGTTTGCCTGTGCTTTCTGCATTTTTTATTATTGACAATGCGTCTGCGAGTGGATCTAATAACATTATAATCACCTACGTATATTTCTCAAAGCCCATATCATAGGCAATTTCCCTGAAGCACTGCCTGCAGAGGTATATGCCGTATTTCCGAACAAGCCCCTGTTTTCTGCCGCAGCGTTTGCAGACATTAGCACCTGCTCCAAATTTTTTCTTACTTCGTTCCATTTAAATTACCTCCGCACCGTACTTCTCTTTTAAAAAAGAAATCGCCTCTTCTTTATTCAATCTGTGGTTTTGCGGTATTTTATGTTTCTCGAATTTTCGTGTGCGTATCCTGTACCCCGGTCGCTTTAATGCCACGTTAATATCCATCCCGTAGATGCCTATTGCAGGGTCGTACTTCATCCCCGGGAAATCGGTATGTTCCTCAATCCCAAATGAAAAATTGCCGTTTTCATCGAACTGGGACGCACTCAGTTTGTTATCTATGATTTTCAACGTAGTTTTAAGGAATTCGCCGGCGTTCTTTCCCCTTAACGTCACTTTGCATCCGATAGGTTCTCTTTTCTTTATCGAGAACGTTGGCAGCGTTTTCTTTGCGATCGCTCTTACAGGTTTTTGCTTGACAATAGTCTCGAGTAATTTTTCCGCCGTAGTTAATCGTTCGCCGCTCTCTCCCGTACCTATGTGAACCGTGACTTTATCAATGGAAGGCGTTCTCATGATATTACTAAAGTTTTTCATTTTAGACCACCCCGATTTCAGGTGTGGATTCGCCTATGACGAACACATAATCTTCAATGGTCTCAAATTCCCTTTCATTGGATATCGCCACCATATTTGTTCCAGAACCCCTGACTTTTCGAATTTGCTTAATCTTCCCGATTTCTCCAGAATGTTCGCCGCCAACGATCATTGCAAGATTCCCGGGTTTATATGGTATATGTTTTACGATCTTGCGGTCATGTCCCAGCAAGACGGTATCAAAAGTCTTGTAATCATTGGACGCAAGGATGTTGCTGCCGTCATGCAGGTTAAGCTGTACTGCTCCTTTTTTCACAATGGTTTTATTGTTTATCCTGCACAGCTTCAGGGCATTAGCACCTTCTTTATACAGTTTGAACCTGTTCCGGGCATCCAGCAGGACGCGATAATATTCGTTATTGGAAGGAATTGATACTATATCGAGGAGCCCGACCATGTATTTATAATCAGATCTTGCTTTGCCGTCAACGAAAATAGTCCCTTCGTTAATTATCCTTTTGGCTTCCCTGCTATTGTTCGCAAGTTTAAGCATGTCCCTTACAACCACAAGCAATGGAATCCCTGTTTCCTTTGAGTGAGATCCTGCATTGGCTCCAACCACCCAGTGATGCGTCTTTCTTGTAATCGGCCATGATGTTGGAGCTGCCACTCTTTTCTCGTGTCTTCCCATTTAATCACCCAGTCGCTTTTCATCTTTGATTGATAGTTTGGTTATCATTACCTTTGAGGGCTGTACCGGTCTTGGCACTTCAGTGCCGTCTGCTTTTGTAACACTCACTCCGTCAACCGTAATGGTCATTTTTTTAAGGTTAACACCTGCCACTTTGCCCTCTTTGCCTTTATGATCTCCGCGCAATACTTTAACTGTATCACCCATTCGCAGCGGTATGCTTTTCATTCCGTGCTCTTCCCGAAGCTTCGGGGAGAGCATTGCGCCCATGAGTTTATGCCTCCTATGGAGAGGCGCCTGGTATCTGGATTTTCTCTGTTTTCTTGGCTGCGATGATGTCATGCTCCACCTACACTATAATCGAGGCTGCAGATGATATTTTTGAGTACCGCTCAGCAGCTTCCCGAGCCACTGGTCCTTTTATTTCTGTACCCTTTGGCACGCCTTCATCGTCCACTATCACGCATGCATTGTCCTCAAATGAAACCCTTAGTCCATCGGGTCGCCTGAATTCCTTTTTCTGGCGTATTATAACCGCTTTGAACATCTGTTTTCTCATTTCCGGCGTTCCTCTCTTTACACTTACTATAAGAGTATCTCCAATACCTGCGCGTGGGTATCTGTTCCTGACACCGCGATATTTTAATACCGAGATTACTTCGACCACACGCGCACCGGTGTTATCCGCGCATTCCATACGACTTGCCGTATTTATAGCGCGCGGGATTTTTGCCTTCATTCCCTTCATTTCGACACCTCAATAATCACATATGATTTTGTCTTACTCAGTGGACGGCATTCGGCAATCGTTACGTTGTCGCCCTGTTTTGCGCTCAAGCAGGGAGGATTATGAGCATGTACCTTAGTTTTTCTCTTCTCATATCGCTCGTACTTTGCAATCTTTTTCACGAATGTTCTCTGCACCACCACTGTTTTATCCATCTTGTCGCTCACCACGACTCCGCTTAAGACCTGTCCTCTTACGGGGAGTATGCCGTGGAATGGACAATTTGGATCCGTGCATTCTTTTGCTGGCGGTTGAACATCCAGCCCGATATCTCGTGTCATTATTATACCTCTTTATCTCCGTATTTAAATACGGAGTTTTTTTTCCTGAATTTCTTCTTGAATTTTGTCTGTATTCTGTTTTCGGGTTGCGAGAGCAATAATCTTCCATCCACTCTGATGCTTAACGGCAAGTAACGTTTACCGCTAACAGATGGAATTGTAAACATAAAAGATGAACAGGACTTCGGAACCTTTTTCTCCTCTGCATCCGTTTCTACTGTAAACACGTTTTTTGTTTCATCCACTATCCGTCCCTCTATTCCGATGAGAGACTTGTTTGTGCTGTCCATTACCTTTGTATCAATTCCAATGAGTTCATGGTGTATGATATTCTGCGGTGTCAGCTTCATTTGGGCTCCTTCTGGATTGTTTTTATCCTGGCGATTGTTCTTCTGATTTCCCCGATCCTGCCCGGATTTTCAGGCGCGCCGCCGGCTGACGCAATAGCACGCTCGCGAATCAATTCCAGGTTGAGTTTGTCCAGTTCCTCCAGCCGTTCAGCTGGATTCATATTCCTTATTTCATCCACGCGCAGTATTGCCATCACTTCTCCTCCTTTTTTGATGAATCCAATGCTCTCCGTTCTTTTTTGACGGATTCATCAAATTTGTGGATGCGCGATGCAGGATGCCAGTAATCGAACTCCGGATGTTTGTGTTCTAAGACATCGCCGTGCATCCTCTCTTCAACATTAGCGGCTTTCTTTTCCTCTGGTGCGGTTTCCTTCGGGGTCACTGGTGCCTGTTCTGCTACGACTTGCGCCGGTATAGCTTTGGGTTTTGCTTCTGCGGGAAGAGGTGCAGCCTTCACGATTTCTCCAATGCCTGCAGGTTTCTTTTCTTGGGCGCCCTGTGGAGCCTGCGGGACTACGACCTGAACAGTTTTGAACCTGCCTGGAAGTTTAACCGTTGGGGGAACTATCCGTACGCGGCATCCGATAACTCCAAGTTTTTTAATCGCAATAGCAAACCCTCTATCCACGATTTCCATTGCAGGGTTACCGGCATGGAGCATATTACCCCCAACGAACTTTTCGGTCCTTTTTCTAGGACCTGTGAGCTTGCCTGCGATATCTATCTCACATCCCAGCGCTCCAGCTTCCATTATTCTTCGAAGCATGTTATGACCAGCTTTCCGAAAGTAAAGCCCGCGTTCTATCGCACCTGCAAGCCTGGATGCCATCATCTGCGCATTGAGTTCAGGCACTTTTACTTCCTGAACATCTATCTGAGGATTGTCCACATGGAAAACTGTTTCAAGGTCATGGGTAAGCTTGTGTATGGTCCTGCCGCCTTTTCCGATTATCATGCCAGGTTTCTCGGCGATTATCGTAATCTGTGTGCCCATAGGAGTCCTATTAATGTTCATGCCCCCGTAACCTGCTCTTTCCAGTTGTTTGGAGAAGTATTCTGCCATCTGAGCCCTGTCAAGACCGTTCTTTACGAATTTCCTTTCTACTCCCATTATTGCGCCTCCACTATCATTTCAACGCTGACTGTTTCATGCAGCTTTGGCGTGGCTCTTCCCTGCGCCTTGTGGAATGACCCTCGAAAGGTATGTCCTTTCTTTGTGGCGACATGGGTAATCTTCATGTTCTCAGGATCAAGCCCTTTATATGTGGCATTACTTTCGGCATTTTTTAATACCTTGAGGAATTCCTTTGCAGCTTTCTGGGGGTACCTTCCGGTGCACATCCCTTTCCTGTGGGGAACGTTTCTCGTGTATCTCTTATAAGGCACAGCCTGCTTTAGCGCAACGACATTTTCAAGAAATCCTCTTGCAGCATCCACTTTCATACCAGTTATTGCCGATGCTATCTCATGCGCATGTTTTTTTGAGATATGAAGTTCCTTGCCCATAGCCTTTGATGTTTTTTCAGGTTCTGGTTCAATTGAGTAATTTAATTTCATGTGCATCACTTCAATGGAATGAATTTGCTTGATCTTGTAGCTCCTATCCCTGCTGCTCCGTGTGAGACCTTCTTGCGCGTCAGGACGAACTCTCCGAAATAATGACCCAGCATTTCAGGTATAATCTCCACAGGTGTAAACTCTTTACCGCTGTGGATTGCGATTTTCAATCCCACCATTTCAGGTAGTACTATCATATCCCGCAAATGCGTCCTTATACCAGGGTCTTTAATCCTGACTTTGTGCAGCAATTTCTTATGGTCTTCTGAGAGTCCGCGCTGCATGGTGCGGCGCTGTCTTGCAGGAACAAGCAGTGCGAACTCATCGAGGGTTAACTTCTTAAGTTCTTCCAATGATTTTCCCCTGTATGTGAATTCTCCCTTTCTCTTAGGTATTTTCGATGATTCTTTTCTTGCCATGCATTATCACTTCTTTCCTGTCCTTCTTGCAGCTATAGAGCCGACTTTCCTTCCTGGCGGCGTGCCTCGTGCAACGGTCTTTGGTCTGCCTGGATGCTGTCTTCCTCCGCCTCCGAATGGATGGTCAACCACGTTCATGGCTACGCCCCTGCTTCTTGGCCATTTTGTGGCTCTCACTTTCATCCTGTGGTATTTCTTGCCTGCCTTTACAAAAGGTTTCTCAGTACGCCCGCCGCCTGCGACTACGCCTATCGTAGCTCTGCATTTTGGATTGAGCCGTTTCATCTCGCCGCTGGGTAATTGCACAATTGTCTTTCCAACATCATGCGCCACAAGAATCCCGTACATTCCTCCCGCCCTCGCGAATTTTCCGCCGTCGCCAGGCTGCGACTCGATATTACAGATGGGTATACCCTCCGGGATTTCTGCAAGCGCTAAGGTGTTGCCCGGCTCTACAGGTGCGGAAATACCGCACTGTATAACCTGGTTTACTTCCACGCCTTCAGGTATAAGCATCAATCTTTCTTCACCATTGCTGAAAGAGACTCTTGCAATAGGGGCTGAGCGTGCAGTATCATGGATGATTTCAAGTACTTTTCCCGTGACAATTCCTTCCTCTACCTTTAGATGCTCAAGGTTTGCCTTGAATTTATGAGAGGGGGCTTTGTATGTCGGAGAACCTTTTCCCCTGCTTTGAGCAATAATTCTATGTCCCATATTCTCACCTTAAAATATCCCCAGCCTTGAGGCAAGTTCCGTCGCTGTGTTGGGTTCCTCAAATGTTACTGTGGCTTTCTTTTTTCCTTTCGAGGTAAGCATCGTGTTAACTTTTAACACTTTCACTTTATAGAGCGCCGTAATCTCCTTTTTCACTTTATATTTAGTATCTCTTGAATCAACAATGAACTGGAGAACATTGTTTTTTTCAGCCATCAGCGTGGCTTTCTCAGTCACGTAGGGATGCTGGATCATTGCATTGCCTCCTCGAGTTTTGCTATTGCAGATTCTGTATATATCGTTAAACGTCCGGCATGTGTTCCCGGAGCCAATAATTCAGCATTAAGCTGGTCAAAGGTAACAATATCCACTCCCGCTATATTTCGCGCAGCTTTAACTATTCCCATGTCCTTCGCCGTGACAATCAGAATGCTTTTTGCACTCTTGTATCTTCTGCCTCTGAGTTTGCCTTTTCCTGCTCTGATCGTGGTATCCTTCGCCCTCTCGATATCATCCCATACGCGGGCAGCTTCCATGAAAGACTTAACATCTTTTGTCCTTGTAAGAGCAGAAAGTTCATTCACTGCCACAAGAGGCACTTGTGCCTGGAACCTGTGCCCTCTTTTCTTGACGAGGTCTGAATTCCCTGTCGCGGCAATTGCGGATTTAATGGCTTTTTTTCTTTCTTTGTCGTTGATTTTTTCTGTCCTGTCAGTCTCGGGCTTCGGGGGATGCGCCTCCCTTCCTTTAACTGCCTGGGGTATCCTGGCAGATTTACTGCTGTTCTTAAGCCTTGCCACTCTTGACACGCCGCGCCCTGGTCCCCAGCCTTCTGCTGATGTCCTCATACCTGCGTACATGTGCGGACCGTAGGGCTGCTGGCGGTTTGCCTGCGCTGCCAGCACAGCTTTCTTTATGAGATCGGGACGGTAGGGCTCGTCGAAAATGTTCGTGGTGAGCTTTTTCGCAGCATTTCCCGATAAATCTATTATGTTCAATTCCATGTAATCACCCCTGTTTTGATTCAAGGCTTATATACGCTATCTCTGGAGCCTGCGGCAGTACATGTTTATTTGGTCTTATGGCAGGTCGCATGCGCACAAGCCGCTTAGTTGGACCCGGCACGCTTCCCTTGATAATAATATAATCATTTCTGATAACACCGTAGTTTAAAAACCCGCCGTCTGGGGTTACATTCTTACCCTCGTTGCCTATTTGCATTATTCTCTTGTTGAATTCTGTTCTCTGATGGTAGCCGGTTTGCCCGAGCTGCGGCACCCTCCAGCTTACATGCGAGGGATGCCAGGGTCCAAGGGTACCTATCTCTCTAACGCTTCCTGCTCTTGAGTGTTTTGCTTTCTGGAGCTGTATGCCCCATCGCTTTACAGGTCCCTGCACCCCTTTTCCTGTGGTTATGGCAAGAACGTCGATAATTTCCCCGTTTTTGAATACATCGTTTATACGGACGTTTTTGCCAAGAAGGGTCTTAGCGTATGCAAAACGCGCCATCAGGTCGGCGCCTCCAATCTTGTTCTCCATAATCTCGGGTTTTTTCGTGGGGATGCCTGTTACTTTTTCAGGCAGCGTGTACATTATAACTCTCAAGTCGGCTGCCGCGCCCTCCTTGATAAGCTGCTCTATTTTTGCAAGCGCGGATGTTTGGTCATGTTTCTTTGGAACGGTGAGCGCACGGTTGAGTTTTTTATCAAGCTCGGTTGTCCAGGCTTCGGCAATTGCACTTGCACCATAAGTAGTGCTGTTATAGACCCGTATCGCAGCAACCTTCATTGCCGGGGCTTCCATAACGGTTACAGGTACTGAAATTTCCATCCCGGAAGTTAAGCTGTTTGGGGCTTCATCTCTCACAATGAGATGCGTCATGCCGGCTTTATAACCTGCAAATCCCAATAGTTTTGTCACCGAAGAGAGAGGCCACGCTCTCACACGGGGGATTTCGCTTCTTGCTCTTACCCGCGGGCTGTATGCAATCGACCCGCGCCTTGGTCTGTGGGGATGTGACATTTGTTCCTCCTTGACAATTAATACTAATACGCTGGAGTTTTTACTGCAAGCTGCAAACCGAGCGGCTTGCAAATAGGTCTTCACAAATAGACTTTGACTTACATGATGTTCCAGGCATGCGATAACCGCATTGGCCCCTGCAATTCATCAAATCCGACTTTGATCGACTTCAACTTGCGTAATATATACGCATCGTACTTCCGCTTTAAACGAGGAAGGAATATATAAAGGCTTTGGGCGGTCAATCGGCAGAATTCTATATAGCGTCAATAAATCGTTGGATTTATGAAGCAATAACCACGGAGACACTGAGACACAGAGGTTCAAAA
>CAYSLW010000010.1:0-18133 GCA_964431955.1 uncultured Candidatus Methanoperedens sp.
TTTACATGAAATGCGAATGTCAATATATAAAGGTCATGTTTCTTGGGACACTACCAATTATTCAAGAGGCGCATCCACTAAAACAAGGATTGAAACTTGACCTCAAAAACGAATTTGCTTGAGCCTTTTCTCAATAATCCCTGTCCATATCGACGCAGAAACTATCATGGAGAGTATGAACACGAACACCATCCCTGCATACACATCCACGCTTGTGTACATAGGATTCTCGCGCGCCTTAGCCGCCGCAAGTATGTAGAATATCAGCACTATGGCAAATGATGTGGCAAGGCTTGCAAGCACGCTGTAATACCCGAGCTTTTTCTCCATTATATCACCCTAACTTGATGCGTTTCATGAGCAGTGTGTTCATGGTCACGGTGACCGAACTTGCAGCCATCGCCGCGGCTGCAATTGCGGGATTGAGCAAAAACGGCGGGCTTGTGAAGGGATACAGTATGCCTGCAGCTATCGGGATACCAATGGAATTGTAGAAGAAAGCCCAGAAAAGGTTCTGCTTGATTTTTCTAAGCGTAAGCCTGCTCAGGCGTATGGCTTTCGCTACGTCCCGCACATCGTTCTTTATCAGCACAATCTGCGCCGACTCAATCGCAACATCGGTGCCGCTTCCTATGGCGATGCCCACGTCAGACTGCACGAGCGCAGGGGCATCGTTGATGCCGTCCCCCACCATCGCCACTTTCATACCTTGCGCCTGGAGTTTCTTGATCTCTAATGCCTTATCTTCGGGAAGGACCTCTGACAAAACCCGGTCAATCCCTACCTGTTTTGCGATTGCATCAGCCGTTCTCCTGTTATCACCTGTAATCATGGCTACCGTGAACCCCATCTCATGCAGGGTGCGCACCGCATCTATGGACGTCTCTTTCAGGGTATCTGCCACTGCGATTATGCCTGCTAACTCGTTGTCCTCTGACACCAGCATGGCGGTCTTTCCATCATGCTCGAGCTCTTCCATCCTGCCATTCAGGGGCGTAATATCGAATCCATTCTCTGTCATCAGTTTCCTTGTACCGATAAGAATCCTTGAACCTGCGTATTTCACTTCCACGCCGCGTCCCGGTAAGGCGCTGAACTCCTCTGCGTCCGGCACGTCTATGCCGCGTTCCTTTGCGCCTTTGAGTATGGCTTCTCCGAGCGGATGCTCAGAGCCCTTCTCTGCAATAGCAGCAAGTCTCAGCACCAAATTCTTTTCGCCTTTTATGGCTATCACATCGGTGAGAGCAGGTTCGCCTTTTGTTAGGGTTCCTGTCTTGTCGAACACGATGGTATCCAGGTTTTGCGCCCTCTCAAGCACCTCGCCGCCCTTGATGAGAATGCCGTTCTCTGCTCCTTTGCCAGTTCCCACCATGATAGCGATGGGAGTCGCCAGTCCCACAGCGCACGGGCAGGAAATGATGAGAACTGTTATGGAAATCAAAAGGGAGAAAAGGAAAGGAGAAGTCAACCCCGTCCCGAAGGTTGCAGGCACACTGAATTTTTCAAACCCTATAAAGAACCAGAATAAAAACGTAAGCAGCGCAAGTATATGCACCGCGAGGATGAAATGACCTGCCACTATATCCGCAAGTTTCTGTATCGGAGCCTTCTGGGTCTGGGCATCTTCCACTAATTTGATAATCTGCGAAAGTGCGGTGTCGGAGCCTACCTTTGTCGCTTTGAACTTTATCATACCGGTCTTGTTCATGGTAGCGCCAATAACCTCCGAACCCACCGTTTTCTCAACGGGTATGCTTTCCCCTGTAATCATGGATTCATCGACTGCGGTGAGACTTTCGACCACCCTGCCATCCACGGGTATTTTTTCACCCGGTCTCACAACAACAATATCATCGACCTTCACATCCTCAACAGGTATTTCTCTCTCCTCCCCGTTCACCATGATGCACGCGGTCTTTGCAGCAAGCCCCATTAGCTTCCTGATGGCTTCTGAAGTCTTTCCTAATGTTCGCGCCTCAAGATACCTGCCAAGTACGATGAACATTATAAGCAGTGCAGCGGTGTCATAATAAGTATGCTTGTATGCCTCGCCAAGGTCAAGGAAAGTGGCTGCAACACTGATAATATAAGCGGCTCCTGTTCCTGTGGCTATCAGGAGATTCATGTCGGTCATGCCATGTTTTAACCCGTTATATGTGCCTTCGAAGAACTGGCGCCCCGGGAAGAGCATCACGATTGTCGCAAGGATGAACAGTAAATAATCGTTTTTAAGAATTTCAGGCACAAATCCCCAACCAAGATTGCGTCCCATGTCGCCGAGCGATATAGGGATTGCAAGGACAAGCGCGATTATAAAATTTATTTTCTGTCGCTTTATCTCCTCTTCCCGCGCTCTCTGCTCCCTGTCCGCATCTGTTTTTCCTATTTTTTCAGAAGCAGTATACCCCACACTTTCGATTACCTTCTTGATCTCGGATACCGGGACAACTTCAGGGTCATAAACCATCTTTGCCTGCTCAAGCGGAAAACTCACGTTTGCTGATGTTATTCCACGGGTATTCAAAAGCGCTTTCTCGATATTGGACGCACATGATGCGCAGTGCATGCCTTTAATTTTTATTATAGCGTCTTCCAATGATATATCTCCAAACTTATTTTGAGATTATATTATATAACTACATCAGTTATATTTGTTATAGTTTAAAAAATAAAAAAATTCACTAATTTAATCCCAATTCGTAAAATTTGCCAGGTAGTTTTAAGGGATATCCTTTGTAGTATCTATCTGAACACCATCTCCGACCTTGAACCGTATCATTTCTATTGTGGGTACTCTGCCCCTTATCTTTGGTATTGACAGGCGGTTAGAAATCTTATCAGAAGTTTTCTCAAGTTCGACATCAAAAATCACATCACATGATTTTAAGATCTCATTTTCGAGATTCTTTTCGTACGTATCCTTAAGACCGTATAAAAATGATAAACAATTGAGGCTCTTTGTCGTCTCATAGATTATATTGATAAGCCGCTTGATGAGACCGGGATTAACCTTCAGGTTCAGATAAAATGAAAATGTATCGAAAATTATGTTTATATCATCTTCTTCTTCTGCCAGTATTTTTTTCAGGTTATATTCCGTGAATTCAACAATCTTGGCATCCACGAACTCGTTTCCCACATTATCCACCATTTCCCCACCCGCTGTCATGTAGTACTCGCTGTAGATGTCCACGAATGTGATATCATCAGTTTTAAAGTCGAAATCCTGGATGTTCTGTAACACGTATATTGGGCGTCTTTCATTCAAGAAATAATAGGTTTTACGGGCTTGTGTAAACTGGTATAAGAACACTTCAGCCATGGACTTGGCATCTGCATATATGTATGTGACAGAACCTGACGGCAATCCTCCTCCCAGGGTGCGGTCAAGAATTTCTATCCCCGTGGTCCGGTTTTGCTTTTCAGGGATTTTCAAAACCGGAACTGCATGCGAAGCTGTGTCTTTTTTGGTGATAGATTCCAGTAAGGAAGTTTTCTTTCCGTTTGGCATTTTTTTCCTTTTTTAAATATACAGTTATTTTTCAACTTAATATAGTTTACTAAAAATACATCATGATTATAATCATGGTTAAAAAAAAGTTTTAGCTTTTTGTGTCTTTTTCTTTTACACTGCTATCTGAGATGGATTTCTTTTTCCCAAAAATCCTGCCATAAATACACATGTAAGCAGGTTGAAAGTATTCTTACATCATGCCCGGAGGCATGCCACCCATTCCACCCATGCCGCAGGGTGCTCCGCCAGCGCCGCATGCCCCGCCTTCGGTGGCTCCTGTGGCGGCAAGCACATCATCGATCCTGAGTATCATGATTGCGGTTTCGGTAGCTGAGTTCAAAGCCTGCGTCTTCACCCGCAGTGGTTCGATAACTCCTTTTTTCCACATATTCTCGACCTTTCCAGTGAACACGTTCAGCCCGGCATCCTTCTTTCCTTTCTCATGCTGGCTTCGAAGCTCGACAAGCATATCTATCGGGTCAAGCCCTGCATTCTCTGCAAGCGTTTTCGGAATGACTTCAAGAGCCTCTGCAAACTTTGCCACAGCCAGCTGCTCCCTTCCTTTCAGCGTTGAAGCATAGTCCCTTAACCTTAAAGCTAGCTCAATCTCAGGCGAACCTGCACCAGCAACCAGTTTCCCATCTTCAACCGCAACACCAACAACTCTCAGTGCATCCTCAAGAGCCCGCTCAATGCTATCAACAACGTGCGGAGTTCCGCCGCGGATTATTATCGAAACCGCTTTTGGATTGCTGCACTCGGTGACATAAAGCATCTTGTCCTCGCCGTGTCCGCGAAGTTCTACAAGTCCTGCGCTTCCCAGATCAGCTGCATCAAAATCATCAATGCTCGTTATGAGGTTTGCACCTATTGCTCTCGCCATCTTCTCGATGTCCTTTTTCTCAACTCGCTCGACCGCAAGAATATTTGCCTTTGAGAGAAAATGCTGCGCCATATCCTCTATGCCCAATTGACAGAGCACTACATTTGCTCCTGTGGCTGCAATTCGATTCACGATATCATGGACAATCTGCTCTTCCTGGTCAAGGTACTGCGCAAGCTCGCCAGGCGTTGAAATATCTATCTCTGCTTCAAGCTCCATCTTGCTGAATTCGATGGGTCGCGTTATGAGCGCAATCTTTGCATCTTTTACTTTGTTCGGCATATTGTGGTGTGCTTTATTTTTATCAAGAACAACGCCTTTAATCAGTTCGCAGTCGTCCACGCTCTTCCCCACTTTTTTCTCGATTTTTATATTATCTATGTCAACCACTTTCTTTCCGTCTTCTTCATCCACAATGGATTTGATCGCCGCCACTGCAATACCTGCAAGTTTTTCTTTTGAACCCTCAGCGCCCTTCCCTGTCATCGCCGTTCTTGCTGTGTTAAGGAGAGCCTCCCCATCATTTTCCGAGATGGTGTGAGTTACATCCTTGAGGATTTCAACCGCTTTCTCTGCAGCAATTCTGTAGCCCGTGGCAATAATCGCGGGGTGCACGCTTTGTTCCAGTAATTCACCTGCACGCCCAAGCAATTCACCAGTGAGCACTACAGCGGTTGTGGTGCCGTCCCCCACTTCATCATCCTGCGTCTTGGCTACCTCGACAAGCATTTTTGCTGCCGGATGTTCGATATCCATCTCCTTGAGGATGGTAACACCATCGTTAGTGATTGTGATATCACTACCGCTTACCAGCATCTTGTCCATTCCTTTTGGTCCCAACGTGGTTCTCACTGCATTAGCGACAGCTTTTGCTGCCATGATATTATTGTTCCGGGCTTCCTGCCCGCGTGTTCTCTCTGTGCCTTCTCTCAGAATTATAATAGGCTGTCCGCCGAGTTGTGCTGCCATAAATGACTATCCTCCAGATGTGTTATGATTGCCCGATGAATAATTTCTATAATATCGGGTGAAATTAGCAAAACAATGTTTGATGTTCTATATAAGAATTACGGTTGAAAAATAAACAGCACTGTACTATGGAATGACAAAAACTATTAATCTCTTCGCACTGTTTAGCGAGATAATGAAAAAAGTAGTACTTGCTTACTCGGGCGGACTTGACACCTCGGTGTGCATACCCCTCTTAAAGGAACATTACGGCTGCGATTATGCCATCACAGTGACGGTGGATGTCGGGCAGCCGGTGAAAGAGATCCAGCAGGCAGAGAAAAAAGCCGCAAAGATAAGCGATAAACATTACACAATAGATGCAAAAAAGGAGTTTGTAAACGATTACATCTTCCCGCTAATCAAGGCAAACGGCAGTTACGAGGGCTATGTTCTGGGCACATCGATAGCGCGCCCTCTCATTGCGAAGAAGGTCGTGGACATCGCACGGAAGGAAAAAGCCGAGGCTCTTGCGCATGGATGCACAGGCAAGGGGAACGACCAGTTGCGGTTCGAGGTTGTGTTCAGGAGTACTGACCTTGAGGTCATGGCTCCCATGAGGGACATGAACCTGACCCGCGAGTGGGAGATTGATTATGCAAAGAAGCACGGGATACCTGTGTCTGCGACTAAATCAAAACCCTGGAGCGTGGATGAGAATATCTGGAGCCGCAGCATCGAGGGTGGAAGGCTTGAGGAGCCTGATTTTGTAGCACCTGAGGAGATATTCGAGTGGACGGTAGCGCCTGAAAAAGCGCCGGAAGCAGAGGTCATCGAAATAGGGTTTGAATGCGGCGTGCCTGTTTCGTTAAACGGTAAGGCGCTTGATGGCGTTACATTGATACAGAAATTAAACAAAATCGGCGGTTCTCACGGCGTGGGACGCACGGATATGATGGAGGATAGGGTGTTGGGTTTGAAGGCGAGGGAAAACTATGAGCATCCCGCAGCCACGATACTGCTGACAGCGCATAAAGACCTTGAAAAACTCGTTCTCACGAGGGACGAGCTGCGGTTTAAATCCATCGTTGATGAAACGTGGAGCGAACTTGCGTATAAGGGTCTTGTGGATGAGCCTCTTTATTCGGATTTGAATGCTTTTATCGATAATACACAGGGGAGAGTGACAGGGAATGTTTTGGTCAAGCTCTACAAAGGCAGCGCAAAAGTTGTGGCGAGGAATTCGCAGTTCGCGCTGTATTCTGCTGACCTGTCATCGTTTGACAGCAAAACAATCGACCAGAAGGACGCGGAAGGTTATTGCAAGTACCACGGCTTCCAGGCGAGAATGTACAGGAAGATATGTTAGGCAAAATAGTTAAACAGTGTCTCATGCCCTGTTACAAGCTACTCCGAGAGTTTTACAGATGACGATAAAATATTGATCAAAAAGCTTGATAGAGACGAAATTGAGAAAAGGCTTAGAGACGAGCTTAAAGAATTGGACATAGATAAAATAGCTTCTGAAGTTAGAACTGAAGTGAATGAAGCGGCTAAACAGATTTATGACAACCAAAAATAAAAAGAAATCTAAGGATCCTTGGGCATTAGCCAAAACAAAATATAGACTCAATTCTGGTCAAATAGCAATGGCTAAAGAACTTGGGATGAATCCAAAGAAGTTTGGGAGTTTAGCCCCTAACAAATCAGAACCATGGAAGGGACCGTTGGGGGAATTCATCGAAGAATGTTATTATAAAAGATTCAAAAGATGAGAGCCATCTAAAGAATAAAAGTCCTCGCATTATTGAAATAATGGAATGAAGGAAATGTGAGAAATCAGACACCTTGATGGCATTCATGGCACCACATAGATCCCCTTTGCCGTCTTTACAATCTTAATCTCATTCCCCGGCGGAGAGCTCAAGAATTCCGGTCTCTTGAGGGCAACAGTCTCAAACGTCTCGGGATCCATCACCTGAATCGTCTTCCCCTCATCCGCAACCAGCACCGCAGAAACCGCATCCAGCCTCCTGCTTAATTTTTTAACCTGCGGCATCGCATTGAAGTTCTCGATAAACCTCCTGCCTGTATCAAGGTCAGTGCCGCTAACGTGTTTTCCGCAGCTCTGCACCTCTATAACCCTATCATCCACGCTTATAATATCGCCGCGCACGAATTCAGGAAGCCGCAAGGCAAACGTGATACGATAAAGGTCTTCGCCATTCTTCTGTCCCACAAGTTTAGGGGATTCCGTGAATTTCCCCCCGAAAACATCTATTATGGCTCTGCAAATCTGCTTCCCGAGCTTTATCGACCCCACGTATAAATCAGCGCCCTCGTCAAGTTCCACAGTCTTCGCAATAAAAGCAAGCCTGTCCCCTTTCTCCTGCGCGCGGGCTGCAACATCGTCGGCTATGCTCCTGCATCGCAGAAGCTCCTCTTTTGTGGGTATTCTCCTGTCAGCCCTTATCTGCACAATGCCTTCAAAATAACCACCTGAAATCCTGCTGCATGTATCGCAGGTCTCCCAGTTAATCCTGACTTCCGTATCCTGCGATGCCGTAAACGCTGCGCCTTTTATTTCTGCTTTTGCATCAATATGAACGTTGTATCTTGAATAATCAAGTTGCTTTGGTGATAATGTTAGCTCTATATTCCGCAAATGTTTTTCAAGCTTGAGAGCATTCTTTACACAGTCTATAATTGTCTCGCTTTCATCTTCTTTTAATGACCACTTTCCTCTCTTAAAAACAGAACCGCATGTCGGGCAGAGCCGCGCAGATAGAACCGCAAGGCACTCCAGCAGTTTTTTATCTCCAATAAAGCACTGTCCGCATACATTATCATAAAAATTATCCGTATCTTTACCGCATTTGGGACAGAATAAGGTTGTCATTGAACCCCTAACGTACTTCTAACTGCTGCAACTATGCTGCTTTTCGAATTATGAACAGGCTTCCAGCCCAGTGCCTGTAACTTATCAACCGACAGTAACATCCTGGGAACATCGCCTATCCACCCGCGCTTTCCGCCAGTATAAGTGAATTTAACATATTTTAATCCCATCTCCTTAACCACCATCTCACCAATCTCTGTGGATGTTATGGTATCGTTTGAACCGATATTGAAAATATTTGCCATTTCATGGCTGTTCCCCACTGCATACAGAATCGCATCCACGCAATCTGAAACATGGAGGTATGATTTGCGCTGCTCCCCGTCGCCAAGGATTTCAAGCGAGTTGGGATTATTTTTGAGCTTGTTTATGAAATCCACGATAATCCCATGCGTGCTTCGCTCACCCACGATATTCACAAAACGAAAAATCCATGACTTCATACCAAAGCTTCCGCAGTATGCTGTTATGAGAGCCTCGCAGGCAAGCTTCGAGGCGCCGTATAAGGATATGGGGATTAATGGACCGTAATTTTCAGGCGTGGGGGTAACGGTTGCTTCGCCATAAACCGTTGATGTGGATGTGAAAACGATGTTTTGCTGCTTATTTATCCGCATTGCTTCAAGCACGTTATAAGTCGCGATGATGTTCTGCTCGAGATGGATTCTTGTATTCTCGGCGCCCAATCTAACGTCGGGATTGGCTGCTAAGTGATATATTACATCTGCGCCGCTGATTGCTTTTTTGAGTTTTTCGAGATCGAGGAGGTCGAGGTTAATAAATTTAAAGTTTTTATCCAAGATATGAGCTTCAAGAAATTCCATTCTTCCAGAGCTTAGATTATCAATCACAGTTACTTCATTGCCCTGGAATAGCAGTCTGTCAACTATATGGCTTCCTATAAAGCCTGCTCCTCCGGTTACTATGATTTTGTTTGTCATTATATTAAGACCTCAAAAACTTGCTTAAAGTAGATTGTCGAAGTATAAATATTGTGGACTTCTTTCGATTTATAAATAATTTGGGTTTTAGGAGAGATTGTTTTATATTGCTGATGCTTTTACATCAACTATTTCGGACTATACGCACAGACATTAAAGTTAAATGCCAAAACAGCTTCTCACAATAGACTGGCACATCACGCAGAAGTGCAACCAGGCATGCAAGCACTGCTATGCTGCAGGCGAGCAATTTCAAGGAGAGGTCACTCCTCAGACTCTCGGCATTATAGATAAGATGCTAAGCCTAAGGAAAGATTTCAATATCCGGGTCACTCTTACAGGCGGTGAGCCTCTTCTGAGAGATGATGTATTCGAAATCGCATCTTTACTCATGGAGAACAGTGTTCCCATTAGCCTGACCACCAATGGCATTCTTGTTCGGAAAAACATCAACAAAATAGTAAATTCTGGGATAATGCAAATACAGGTCAGCATCGATGGGATGCGAAGTGTACATGATTATCTTCGTGGTTTAAATACTTTTGATTCTGCTATACAGGCTCTCCATATTCTTAAAAAAGAGGACTTGTTGCCATCTGTTATGACTGCGGTTAACAGCCATAATTTCAAACAGGTTCCAGAGATAATAGATTTAGTTCGCAGCATGAGTATTCCACTACTTGGCATACAGCGATTCATACCCACAGGCAGAGGTGCAGGTTTCAAGAACCTTGCTCTGGCACCAGAAAATTGCAGAGATCTCCTGGAATTTATTATGAGCAAAAAGGAGGAGTTAAAGGATGAAATATGTATAGCGACGCCTGATCCGCTTAAAGTATTAATCGACAGGCGAGAAGCAGCAGGTTGCCCGATTGGAAACAATATCATGGCACTAACGCCAAATGGAGATATGCTTCCTTGCTGCAAACTGCCAATCAGTCTTGGAAATTTTATTTCCCAGGATTTCCCTGAAGTCTGGAACTCAAAGATAATGGATACAATGAGGAGTGGCAGAAATTTATTGGGAAAATGTGGACGCTGCATGCATAGAGAAATCTGTAGAGGATGCAGAGGCGCAGCATACGCTACGTATGGTGATTATCTTGCTGAAGATCCACAGTGCTGGCTGAAATCACATACCCAAGATTTATGAAACATAAGCTGAATTTGGTCCGATATGACCTTTCGTAGTCTGACAAATTACAGTTTTCAATCCAGTTCCATTGAGGATTTTCAACACATTAACCATTTCTTCGTATTCTGGTCTTCGAATGTCCATTCTTCGAAATGCAGGTCTATAATCCAATACGCAAACCTGCACTTTCTCATCAATCTCTCTTATTTTCTCTCCCATCTTCTCAATCTCTTCAAGAGAGATAAGTTCTTTATTGTAAGGAATCCCAATCCCAACAAACACCTTATCAGCATACTTATCCACAAGATACCTTACAGCATTCCATGCAGTATCTAAATATTTTTTAGCAATATCTTTATTCATTACGCCTGTTATATGCTGAAAAGTGTTTAATTCTAAACTTTTAAGGTCTATACCTATGTCTGTCATGCCTGCTTCAATAAGCTTGTCTAAGTAATCTTTTGTAAGTATTGAGCCATTTGTATCCACATGAAAGCGGGCGTTTTTATCAGGGTTTTGCCTTTTTAATTCACCAAGATATTGAAGTAACCATTTTTTATTGAGAGTGCACTCTCCTCCGGAAATAGCCATTCTATCTACTCCATAGCATCTTCTCGTATCGCTCATGAGCAGAGCAGCCTCTCTTGGGGTGAGCGCAATCTCTTTGCCGCAGTATGTTGTTCTCCAGTTCTGGCACTGCCTGCACCGGAAGTTGCATCCGCAGGCAAAGCATGCTGCTTCTATAAAACCATACGACTTTTTCAAATACCAGGGAGTACCCACGCCTCCTACCGAGTGACCCATCCAGCCGTGGACAGGCATTTTTGGAGTAACCTCTGGTTTTGTATCAATATTCATACCTTCCTTTACTGTTGTAACACAGCTCGGCTTTAGTTCGTTGTTAACCAAAACAGCGCAGCTCCAGCAGCCGCCCGTTTTGCAGGGAACAAACAGCTCTCCTTCTCCAGGAAATTCACACAGCTTATAGCCGCACATCTCAAGAGCTCTTTTAATGGTAATCCTCTCTGGAACAGAGAAAACCCCTCCATCTACTGTAATAGAGATGCTTTTTCCATCCTGTATTTCAACCATCTGAATTGCTTCATAAGGACAGGCAAGACAGCATACTCCACATCCAATGCACTCCTCAGCATAGCCTACATACCTGCTTGAGCATGCAACCTCATCACAGAACCCGCATTGCATGCATTTATCAAAATTTTTTTCAGCAATCAATCCTCTTTTACAACCTCAATCTCTGATCTAAGTTCTATACTCTTTGCAGCAGCATATATCATTGAGCTGCTAGCACACACTGTGCCTATTCCTTTACCGAGCAATTTTTCATTCTTTTTCAAATTTTTCTTCAAGAGAAAGAACCTCGTGCCCGTGCTCTTTGCTCCACCTTGGTATTGTCTCTTTTGCAGTAGGGTCGTCTGCAATCACTTCAAGCTCCTCGCCTGTTTGCATTTCCTCTATCTTGCGCTTGGTGTAGAATAGAGGCAGAGGACATATTCTGCCTCTGGCATCTATCTTTTGCATGATATATCATTGTTTTTCATAATACTTCTATTTTTGGATATGGGCAAAAAGTATATGAGGAAATAAGGGTTAAGGTTAATGTCCACAGACATGTTGGGGGCAACATAGAATTCTCACCGCAAAGAACGCAAAGTTCGCAAAGATTATTGCAGCTATGCTTTGCGTTCTTTGCGAACTTTGCGGTGAATTAGATTTGGCAAGTTCATGGACTAACCCCAGGATGCGAGTGGACACAAACGTTAAGTATATCCATTATAAGCTCCATAATTCTTTTTAAGGAGGTATAAATATGGCTGATTTACCTGATGCAGCTATCAATATGTTCAGCAATGCATCCTGTGAGAAAGAAAAACCCTTCACCTGGGTCTCAACCGTGAGCAAAGACGGCAGTCCGCATCTTGCACCTGTGTGCTTTGTTAAGCCCGTTGAGAAAAACAAACTAACAATAGCTATAAATTATGCAGCGAAAACCAGAGAAAACGTAACACGTACCAAAAAAGTGGCAGTTGGAGTCGCAGTTCCTTACGACGGCTTTATGGTTAAAGGCTCGGGGGAAATAACAACCAGCGGACCTATATTTGAGGATATATCAGATCGTGTCAACAAGCGTTTTGGCGGCAAGATCAAGGCACAGGCTGCTCTTATCGTGAATGTTGAAGAGGTCTATAGTCTCAAGCCAACTGCTGGCAAGAAGAGAATAGCTTAACACTCGATATCTTCAAGAATATTTGGATTTAGTTGAGCGGGATGAGATAACGGTAGATTTGATAATAAATATTCCACATGGCTGCGGGAAAATTCTATAATCGAATAAAGAAGATTGTATGCCACAAGCCTTATTAACGCCTAAACCATTCTTAAAATGAAGGTGATAAATATGTGCCTTGTGGATTCCTCTGCAACCATTGACATCGAATCCGGCGAATTGAGCGCAGTAGAATATTATTGCACTGAATGCAAGAACAAATTCAGAGCACTGGGAAGTAAAATTCGCTGTCCCTCGTGCATGTCGAAAAACGTAAAAAAATTATAAATCCAGATACGTGTACCTGTTCATGACATTTTTGTAATTATTCAGTATATCCTCCGCATCTGTTTTGGACAACCCATTCTCCCGTTGCGCCTGGTTTACATCGGATTCAAATGCTTCGAGAAGATAATTGCTGTTATATTTGACGTAACCCAGGACATCGCAGTTCCTGTCCCCGTTGACTATCTGTTTTATGTGCCAGCTCCCGCTATCATCCACTATGATATGCGCTTCGTTTGCTGCACCGAATAAATTATGATAATCCCCGATGGTATCCTGGTATGCGCCAATCATAAGTACAGCTAAATAATAGGAGCGGTTGTTCAACTCATGGAGTTCAAGTATTTCCTTGACATCCTTTAAGTCCACGAATTTGTCGATTTCGCCATCCGAGTCGCATGTGATGTCCACGATGGTGCCGTATTCTGTGGGTTTCTCATTGGCGCGGCTTACAGGGACAACCGGGAACAACTGCTTTATTGCCCAGAAATCAGGAACTGACTGGAAAACTGAAAAATTACCTATATATTTTTTAGATAATAATTTATTCAAGTCTTCGAAGTCGTCTGATTTATTCCCTGTTTCTTTGGCAAATAAGGTAGCTTTTTCGCATATCTGCCAGAAAAGAATTTCTCCTATGGACTTATCCTCAAGTTCGAGTTCACCCATATTGAATAAGGATAAAAGTTCCTCTCGATGCTGCAGAGCATCGTGATAATACTCCTCATAGTTTTTAATGTTTATTTCCTTAAATCCGTCATACAGTTCCTTTATTATATGGGGTTCATTCCCACGAAGCTCGACCTGTTTGTTAAAGTTGCCGTTCTTATTCCCCACGATGTTGATGACCAGCACGGAATGATACGCAGAAATCGCACGCCCGCTTTCTGACAGAATAACTGGATGAGTAACATTTTCCTCATCGCATACCTCTTTTAAAGAGTAGACCACATTGTTTGCATACTCCTGGATGGTATAATTAGCGCTTGCATCCGATGATGTCCTGCTGCCGTCGTAATCGAGACCAAGACCGCCGCCGATGTTGAAATATTTGATGTTGATGTGCTTTAGTTTGATTTTCGCATATACCCTTGCTGCCTCTTTGACTGCTTTCTGGATTCTTCTTATCTCGGTTATCTGGGAGCCTATATGAAAATGAAGCATCTGCAGTTGAGGAAGCATATCGTATTCGCCGATTGTCCTGATACATTCAAGTATCTCGGTGGTTGCCAGCCCGAACTTCGCAGTTTCTCCTCCGGATTCAACCCATTTTCCGCTGCCTTTTGAGTATAGTTTTGCCCTGATGCCTATCAGCGGCTTGACGTTCATCTGTTTTGAAATTTCTAACAACCGCTTTGTTTCGCTTAACTCATCAATGACAATGACCACCTTATTTCCAAGCTTGATGGCGTTCAATGCCATTCTGAAGTATTCATCGTCCTTGAAACCATTGCAGATTAAGAGAGCATTAGGACTTAATTCAAACGACAGCGCAGCCAGCAGTTCTGCTTTTGACCCCACCTCCAGACCCATGTTGTACTTCTTGCCCGATTTGACGATTTCTTCTATCACTTCCTTTCGCTGGTTCACCTTCATGGGGAATACGCCCTGATAGGTGCCGTTGTATTTATACTCGGAAATTGAATTGGAGAATGCCCCGTTCAGTGCTTTTATCTGTGCTTCAAGTATTTGCGGGAACCTGAACAGTAGAGGAAATTTTATTTTTTTAGAGGCAAGAGCATCCACGACATTTTTCATGTCTATGACCTGGGTATCGTTTTTTGTGGGTTTGACGATTAAATTACCATTTTTATTGAAAGAAAAAAATCCGTTACCCCAGCGCTCTATACCGTATAGCTCTATCGCGTCCTCAACTTTCCACATTTAAGTAAATTTCACGTCTCCTTTTAAATAATAAATCCACTAAAAGAATACCTGATTAGGTTTAAAGTTTTCTGTTGAGAAGATTTATGCTGATGCGCCGAGGAGGATGCCCCGATCCAGATTGCAAAAACGCTCGACAGGGCTGCTCTGGATGCCGGTATTGATTTCATCGGCGGCTACGGGGCGCTTGTCCAGAAAGGCATGACCCGCGCAGACTCAAGGCTCATAGACTCGCTTCCCGAAGTCCTCTCAGGCACCGAAAGGGTGTGCGCTTTTCTAAATGTCGCCTCGACGGTGTCTGGTATGAACATGGACGCTGTGATAAGGCTTGGAAACATCATCAAGGACATCTCAAACCGGACAGAAAACGGCATCGGATGCACAAAATTTGCTGTATTTTCAAACGCCCCTGAAGATAACCCCTTCATGGCAGGCGCAAATCAGGCGTAGGAGAGCCTGATTTTTCCCTGAACATAGGAATAAGCGGTCCCGGCGTGGTGAGGAGCGTGGTTGAGAAGAACAGGGAATGCGACCTGACCGCGCTTTCAGAGGTCATTAAACGCACAACATTCAAGATAACGAGATCCGGAGAGCTTATTGGCAGGGAGCTTGCCTCCAACATGAACGTATCTTTCGGGATAGTGGACATTTCGCTTGCCTCAACCACGAAAGTTGGGGATTCGGTGGCAGGGATAGTAGAACTCATGGGTGTTGAGAAAATGGGCGCGCCGGGAAGTACTGCTGCGCTTGCGCTTCTTATAGATGCGGTGAAAAAGGGCGGTGCGATGGCTTCAGGGAACGTCGGCGGCTTAAGCGGCACTTTCATCCCGGTAAGCGAGGATACAGGCATGAACGAAGCGGTAAAGTCTGGCGCGCTATCCATAGAAAAACTTGAAGCACTGACTGCGGTCTGCTCGGTCGGGCTTGATATGGTCGCTATTCCCGGCGATACGCCTGCAGAAACCATATCAGCCATCATTGCGGATGAGCGATCATTTGGCGTGGTGAACGGGAAGACTACGGGCGTGCGGCTTATTCCTGTTCCCGGTAAAAAAGCAGGAGACTATGTGAACTTCGGGGGATTGCTCGGGGAAACCTATGTGATGGGCGTGAGTACATTCAGTTCCCGTGATTTTATACTGCGCGGCGGCAGGATGCCGTCCCCGATTACGAGTATGAGGAATTAGTTTATTATTAACAGCGAACTGATACGAACTCGTACGAACTCCCAGAATTAAGAACATGATAAGCAGTGTGCGGGTTTATGGCTGAGTAATTTTTTTGACAGGATAACAGGATAAACAGGATTTAAGGTATTAGATACTCCGGTTCATTCTATCAATTTTGGTCAACCTGCGAGAAGAAGGGCGTTTCCCCTGCTGCTCTTGATAAGGGAACTGATTATACGAGAGCTTGGCGCGCCCGTACCGCATACTGTCGCAGGGAAGAATAATATCGCTTACGACAAGGGAAATGATAGATTTACCTGGTCGATTGCGCTGGACGACGGCAGGGATGTTGAGGAGGAATAAATGATAGTATTTACAAAAAATCAGATAGATATATACGTATTACAAGTTATGTATATACATGGTGAGGTTGATTCAGCTTGATAACCTGGAAAGATAAGCCATTGATACCTGACCACAACAGAAATGCTGACGGCGAAATGGTAGAACTCGGGCTTGAGATATATCAGGTTATAGAATTACTTGATAAAGGTACTGAAGTATCCCATAGGAAAAAGGGCATAATCGAAAATAATGCGAGGTGAACATGATGCATAAATGCAATATCTGCGGAAATGAAATGAAAGCTGTGGATAATATAAACCTGAAAGGGTTTGTTATACATGGCTGGCGGTGTGAGTGCGGCAATGAGCACAGCGATCCTGAGGATGTGGACAATATCGTCAAATATTTCAAGGCATTGAAGACCGGCGTTGAGGCGACGGTATATAAATCCGGCAACAGTATATCCATACGCCTGCCAAAAGTGATAGCAGACCTCTATCACCTGAATACAAGCCTCAAGCTGCCAATAGAAACAGAGCCCGGAGGTATAAGGCTGAAGATAGTGAAGCGGAAGATGGAGGCGTAGTCGTCTGGTTTTTGATGCTGCAAAGATGAGTGCAAAATAGGAAATACGGAAAGTGCTGTTGTGCCATTAATTCCTTAATGCACTTTCTCGATAAAATCGGCAAAAGCCAGATTACCCGTAATCTTCTTGATTTTTATCTTAACCACATCCCCTTTAGCCACGCCAGGCACATAAATGGTATATTTATCCTTCTTAGCAATACCATCTCCTTTGCGTCCAACGGCATCTATCCTGACTTCATAAGATTCGCCCTCTGTCAGCGCTTCTTCTTTTACAACAACTGCACGCCGTTTGGTTACAGGTCTGTGCGCCCCGCATGCATCGCACCGCAAAGTAAGAATCCTCTCACTTTTAATCAGATGGGTATCAGGACGCCCGCATTCTGAACATATTACATATTCCTTAACATACTCATTAATAAGTTCGGTTATGAACCCTGAAGTGATTTTCTTCTGAAATATTGCCCTCGAACCGTCTGTTTTCCCTGCTGTACCTAATTCCCGCAGGAGGAATTTGAATATATGCTCTGGCTCGCGATTTAATTTGTCGGCTATGCTGGCAAAATTTTCCAGTACGGTAGTCTTTCCTTCGGTGAGCAATTTCGGCTCCGGGACTACAAACCGCTCCCCCGAACCTTTAATCTCAGGCAATTGTTCCAGTGCCCTGTCAAGATTTGCAAGATAATCATTCATAAATTAAGTTAAGATCAATTCCTGACCCTTGTCTACGACGAGACTTATCGGAGTCGGCAGTTTATGCCCAGCCGATATCAGTGATTTTTTAGCCTGTTTGAAACTGGCAGGGTTTATATATACAGTCATGAGCTTCTGTCCCGCTCTCACCCTGGCAGCAGTACTCACAGCCTTTCCAAACGCCAGGCGCATTCCCTGCGAAACACGGTCTGCACCCGCCCCTGTCGCTTGTTTATTCTCCCTCAGGACTTCATGCGGAAATACCCTGATTTTCAGATGGTAATTGGGCAGACCGAGTGCCTCAAGCAAAATCCTGTTTGCGGCTATGCGAGCGGATTCAAGAGCGCTGTGTCTAATCTGGCATGCCTCTTTTGCTACGAGGGACATGCGTACCGGGAAATCATCCTTCAGGTTTCCCATGTCATACGTTACGATCTTGATAAGGAACTTGATGATATCCGCTATAAACTCGAAAAACATTACAAGGACATGCAGGATATTGAGTTTACCATTCAGGAAGGCAAGCTTTTCATGCTGCAGACTCGTACTGGTAAACGTACCGGGC
>CAYSLW010000011.1:0-18132 GCA_964431955.1 uncultured Candidatus Methanoperedens sp.
GCTGCTTTCAAAATCAATAAACAATGCTGAGATTGGCAAGTATTTGCATGTCATAGGCATTGCTTCGCCTACAGGCTGGGATGAGCGGGTGGTAAAGGAGATAAGCTCCAAGGAATTTGCTCATAATTATGTGAGCAGGTATGTTTCTGTGTGCTTGATTGATTCTGTGACCGGTGATGTTTATTACAATCCAACTGATGACAGAATATCAAGCTTTATAAGCTTCTTCAAGCCTGAGTTTGACAGGGAGAAGGTGGAAAGGGTTAAGAAGCATGTGCTGGAGAAGTTCAGGCTGAAGGATTATGTTGTTTTCAATGATGTGCTGGAGGAGACTGAGGGAGAGCGGGCGATAGTGAATAAGGCGTTCTATGATCTGGAGAAAGAGGGCAAGGGAAGGACGAGGTATATAAAAGAAGTTGGGCTGGTGCTGGAAAGGTGATTGTAATTATTTAAAATATAAAAATATAGAGGAAAAATATGATAAACAGGCTGGTAAGGGCGGTGCTTGTGGGATTGATTTTAATCATTATGTTGACTTCAGTGACCTCGTCTGCAACTCCGATCGACTTCGGGCAAACTCTTTCAGGTTCGATCGATGCCGCTGCAGAGATGGATTCCTATACATTCTCTGCTAACGCCAATGACAATATAGTAATTAGGGTCAGCCGAACCTCAGGAGACATGTGAGCAGGAGTGAGATTGTACGGGCATGATGGTGCTAAACTTAAGGAAGAAAACCCGTGGTCATCCTCAACAGCCGAAATTTCCTATAAATTATTAAGCAGTGGAACATATACTATTTTGGCTTATGATGGGAATAGTGTAACTTTAACTGGTAATTATAACGTACATCTACAAAGGACTAACAATCCCGGAAGTGCAACTTCAATTAATTTCGGACAAACCCTCTCTGGTTCCATTGAAGTAGCTGCAGAGATGGATTCCTATACATTCTCTGCTAACGCCAATGACAATATAATACTTAGAGTCAGCCGAACCTCAGGAGACATGTGGGCAGGAGTGAGATTGTACGGGCCTGATGGTGCTAAACTTAAGGAAGAAAACCCGTGGTCATCCTCAACAGCCGAAATTTCCTATAAATTATTAAGCAGTGGAACATATACTATTTTGGCTTATGATGGGAATAGTGTAACTAGAACAGGAGGCTACAATGTATACCTTGGCGGTGTAGTAATTGCAACCCCAACACCATCTTCCAGCTCGACACCCACGCCAACAATAACACCAACTCCAACACCTACCCCAACTCCAACAACCCCGACACCAACACCATCACCAACACCTACAGTCACAACACCAGCACCGACTACCCCAACCCCAACAACCCTAGTTCCGACAACCCCGACACCAACCACTCCAACACCTACAATAACTCGTACCTTAACACCTACCTCAACTCCTACATTAACCACTACAACACCAGCAAAAACAACTTTGCCAGCTACTAGGACACCATCTCCAACTGCTACATCTCTTCCTGCAGTTGTTAGTGTGAATGAAAAAGTTGCAACTATAGCATTCCCTTCTGTTGCTGCTGGACAATATACCTCAGTCCAGATACCAAGCGAAAAAGAGCAGGCAGTAAGCAAAATAGCTCTCAGTGTTAAAAACAGCGTCTCCAACGCTGCGCTCAATATCGAGACGATGCAGTCTAAGCCCGCTGATGTTAAGACTGAAGCTCCCGGAAAAGTGTATCGTTATCTCTCTATCAGTCCTCAAAATATCCAAAGTTCATATCTCTATAGTGCAGAGATTGGTTTTAAGATAGAAAAATCTTGGATAGCAGGTAACCAAATCGACCCAGATGGCGTTACGCTGTATAGATACAGAGATGGACAGTGGAATGTGCTTTCTACGGATAAGCTGAATGAGGATTCTGACTATATTTACTACGTAGCTGCTACGTCGGGTTTCTCAATTTTTGCGATAGCTGCTCCATTATCTAGTGAAACTATAACAAATTGGGTGCCTATGGGAATAGTCGGATTAATTTTATTAGGGATTATTATTCTATTCATATTGAGAAGAAAAAAACCTCAGATTGAAATCAGGCGAACCGTATACGACCCTGTAACTAAGGATTTTGTCTCAGAAAAGAAGTTACACTATCCTGAAGTACTAAAGTGGCTTAGCGCTCATCCTCCTCCTGACTACTGGTATATCCTTAGAATAGATAATCATGGAAGCACAGTCGAGCAGTGGGCTGTGGAGCTTGAAACACAAAAAGCAGTCTCGGTTAAGGAAGCGTACATAGATGGAAATAATTTTACATCTCTCCTGCAAAAAGAAGAAAGCAGCATGCAGAAGGATACATACTGGAAGAATAGATATATCTTCACAGTTCCAAAAGAAAAAGGACAAACTCTCCCCTCTAATGGCGTACGGCGCCTATATTTCAGACTCAACATAGACTGCAATGTTGTACTGCAGTCACGATACACTATATCTGGGAGATTGATAACCAAGGGTATTACGCCTATTCCAGAGAAGGACTTTCCATTCTCCTGTGACATTAAAGAGATAAAAAAGATTCATGCAAAAGAGGCGCAGACAGTTGAAAAGTACATAACAGATAGAGCTCAGGAATATGAGCCTATAAAGAAAAGTCGTGACAAAGATGATATGCGGCGCGCAGCATACTACTGCTGTGAACTCTTTTTATTGCACTTAAATCTACAAAAGGCACCTGATGCCTTGAAGTACTGCCTTGATATGCTAAACTATGCAAGCGGTGAGACGAGAGAAGAGGTTGAAAAGCTTGTAAGAAATCTGGAGTTCAAAGTTAAGAACCATAGCGATATAAGTGAGGACTTTTTAGAGAAGGCTGAGGTTGTAACGCATAAGGTGAGGATGGGTTGGGAATGAACATAAAGATTAGTTGTGGTGAGGATAAAAAATTTGTTTCGATTTTAATTTTTATTCTTCTGACTGCACAGTACGTTGATCTGGCATGGGCAGCGATTGATGAAAGTGTAGTGCGAGTAATAAGTGAAAATCAACTGACAACAGATAAAGATGATGATATATTCCCAGCGTGGAGCCCTGATGGAAGTAAAATAGCTTTCACCTCAAATCGCAATGGTAACTATGATATTTTTATAATGGATTATGATGGGTCAAACCAAAAGCAACTAACAACACATCCGTTTAATGATTTTTATCCTTCGTGGAGTCATGATGGGAAGTACATAACTTTTACCTCTTCTCAAAGTGGCAGTTCCGAAATCTGGATAATGGATAGTGATGGCAACAATCAAAAACGGTTAACCGTTAGCACCGCTGATAAAATTACCCTTTTTTCAAGATGGATTCGCCATGGCAACGAAACTAAAATTGCCTATCTATCAATGGATGTTATTGATCTTAGTGTTATATCTGTTGCTATCATGTTAATGGACCCTGATGGGAAAAATCAAGTACAGATGACTCAAGCTATGTTTAATGCTCCCGAAGACTTTGATCCTTTTACCAGATTTGTAGAATTTTTGCCAACATGGAGTGTGGATGGAACTAAAATTTTGCTGTTAACGAAAACACAAATAGAAACCACATATAAAGATTTAACCATAACAAATGTTGAGGGAAGTAACCAAAAACAATTCACAGCAAAATATCTCACAGTTAATGAACCCGTATGGGAGCCGGCATGGAGTCCTGATGGAACGAAAATAGCATTTAGATATGGTGGCGAGCCTTATGCGAGTATATGGATAATGGACAGTAATGGAAGTAATAGAAAGCAATTAACAAAGAATGTAAAACACGATGGTTATCCTTCCTGGAGTCCGGATGGGACAAAAATAGCATTTGTCTCAGACCGTTCTGGGAATTTAGATATTTGGATAGTGAAACTTAGCGAGGTTGCACTATTCGCTGGAGAGCAAAACAAAATTCTGGATGTAATTAAACAATATTTGCCTTATCTCAGTGTTGCGATTTTGATGGCATTTCTATTTTTCTTCAAAGAAAGGATAGAATTGGGTTACTACAGGCAGAAAATGAGGAATTGGGAAAAGATGGGATATGATGTTTCAAAGCTAAAGGAGGCTTTGGATTATGAAAAATAAAATTAGCGGGTTGGGAGTGAAAAAAATCGTCATAATTTTGACTTTTATACTTACAGCTCTGCTGTGTGTTAATACAGCAAATGCAATAACAAACCAAGGTGTAGTGCAACTGACCACAGATAAGGCAGACGATGCTTATCCTGCATGGAGCCCAGATGGGAGTAAAATAGCTTTTACATCCTATCGAAGCGGCAATGCTGATATCTGGATAATGAATAGTGATGGAAGTAACCAGAAACAATTGACCACAAATAAGTCAAATGATATCTATTCAAGATGGGTCAACACTACTTCGGTTGTCTATAAACAAGATTCAATCATCTATGGAGGTATACTGAATAATGATCTCCTTTTTTGGTCAGATCGTTCTGGAAATCCTGAGATATGGAGAATGCTTTCGAATGGCAGCAATCAAGAAAGTGCGTTCCGTTTTAAGTGGGAAGAGTCAACACCCAAACAAAATATAATGGGCTGGATTTCATGGATGGTCGCAGTAAGCCCGAGTGAAAATAAAATAGCTTTTTTGTTTGGCAATCCTCTGTCAATAGTCATAAAAGACGTAGATACTGACACCAACAAAATATTATTGAGTGACAATAACATCAATGGCTGGTTAACGTTTAGTCCTGATGGGAAAAAATTAGCTTTTGTCTCCTATAGTTTTGGAAATCCAGATATATGGGTAATAAACATCGATGGAACTAATCTGAAGCAGCTAACGTCTGACACCGGACAAGATGCATATCCAGCATGGAGTCCTGATGGAAGTAAAATAGCGTTTGCATCAGATCGTTCTGGTGATTTTGATATTTGGGTGATGAATAGCGATGGAAGTAACCAGCAGCGTTTAACCTCGTATAATACACGTGAATTGTTTCCAACGTGGGACCCAACAGGTACAAAAATAGCATTCTCCTCCGGTCGTTTGTCCTCTTTTCGTTTCGAAAATCTTGATATTTTGGTGATGCAACTCAGCTTTGATGAAAGAGCTTCCACGATAGCTCAAACAACAGATATATGGTATAAAATGGGAGTTGATTTCTATCAATCGAGCAAGTATAAAGAAGCAATTGAAGCTTTCGATAAAGCGATAGCAATAGACCCGAATATTAAAAATGCCTGGGCTCTAAAAGGAATGTCGCATTCCCAATTAGGAGAGAACGAAAAAGCAATTGAATCTTATAAGAATTCAATACGTGTATATCCTAACAACGAAATAATTTGGGTCGTAATGGGTCAAGAATATTATAAGACAAAGAATTATAACGAAGCTTTAAATGCAGCTAATAAATCCATAATTATAAATCCAGATTATGATCTGGGATGGGATCTCAAAGGCAATGTACATTTTGAATTGAAACAATATAAAGAAGCAGAGGCGGCATTTGGGGAAGTAGTAAGAATAAATCCTGATGGTATAAGAGGATGGCAAAACTTGGGAGCAGTGTTTAATAATATGCCGGGTAAACAGCAAGAAGCAAATAAAGCATTGGCTAAGGCAGATGAAATAAGAAAACGCAGCAGCGTTACTGCAGCACCAACCGCAACCTCGGCGCCTCAAACCCCATCGGCTGCAACCACTTCATTTGTACCAGCGCCAACTCCGCCGCTCGATGGGCAAGAGCCGAATAAGGCTTTGTTATTAATTCTTTTCAGTGCGATAGCTTTCATCTCCGCTGCCCTTTTATTCAAACCGATGATGTTGAAATACTACAGATGGAAAATGAGGAAGTGGGAAGAGAAATATGATGGCACACCCTTGAAGAAGTTGAAGGAGGTTTTAGGGGATGAAAAATAATGCAAGCGCGCTGATGAAAAAGGTAGTCTTTGTCTTGATAATAATAGCCATACTTTCCAATAATGCCGACGCTGTAAAGTTAGTGCAACTAACAACGAGCGAGATAGATGAATACGATCCTGCCTGGAGCCCTGACGGGACAAAAATTGCGTACATTATAGCAAGTAACCCAAATTATGTAGTAGATTCAATCGGTGTGATGGCTGAAAATGGAGGACTTATACTCCGTGATTCAGGGCCTCCTGATGAAATATATTCTCGCCCGAGGCACGAACCTACTTGGAAATCAAATGGAGAAATCGCCTATGAAATTGGTGGATATTTATATTTGTGGGATTTTGCAGGTGGGCACCGTTTTGGAGAATGGTCAAACTTACTTCCTGTAGATAGATATGTAAAGGAATATATGGATGAACATCCTTCCTTCAGTGTCGATGGAACATTAACATTCACTTCATATCGTTCTGGCAACAAAGATATTTGGATATATAATGGTGGCTTGAAACAACTAACCACGAATAATTCAACCGATGAATATCCTGCATGGAATTATAACGGCTCCCAGATTGCATTTGCTTCGGATCGCTCAGGAACTAAAGAGATATGGATAATGGACAGGGACGGGAGCAATTCACGTCAATTGACAAATTTTAAATCAACAACTGAGAAACCTACATGGAGTCCAGACAGCACAAAAATCGCATTCACTTCATATCGCTCTGGAAATAGTGACATTTGGGTGATAAACACAGATGGAACTAACGCAAAGCAATTGACTGCTAATGAATCCGATGACGGCTCTCCGACATGGTGGCCTAAAAGCAATACAGAGAAAAACAAAATAGCATTTACCTCTGACCGCTCTGGAAATAAGGATATCTGGGTAATGGAATTTAATGAGTCTGAATTATCAGGGACTGTTGGAGGAAGCAAAGTTGGGGATGAGTTTAGGCAATATTTGCCTTATCTTGGTGCTGCGATTTTGGTGGGATTCTTCTTTGTTTTCAAAGAACGGATATTGTTGGGATACTACAGCTTGAGAATGAAGAAATGGAAAAAAGAAGGTTATGATATGAAATATCAAAATTGGAAGAGGTGTTTAAAAGATGAAAATCAATTCAGGAGAAGTTAGAAAAACTTTCAAAGATTTTGGAGATAAGGTTAAAGAGTTAGAAAATATAGAAAAAGATATCGTCTCTATAGAAAAAGAAATTGACAAATTGGACTCAAACGGATTTAAGGAAGAAGTTAAGAAGGAAGTTAGTGAAATCAAAAATACAAAATTCAATAAAGATGGAAAAATTGATTTAGATAAGATTCCTGAGATAAGGAGCACAGCGGAAGAGCTAAAGCTAAAAATAAAGGAAAAAAAAGAAGCGGATTCATATTATGAGACAGCATTAATCCATTTTAATAAAAAGATTTGGGTTGAGGCAAAAATAAATGCTGAAAAGGCAAAGGAGATTTACCGCAAAATTGGATATGCTGATGGTATTTCAAAATGCAATAAACTCCTCTCTCAAATTCCACCCTGGGATCATCCCCCACCTCCAATCAATCTCGAAAGAACCCTATACGACCCGGTAAAACGAGATTTTATTATCTCATCTCCAAGACCACTTCCAAATATAAAGAACTGGATTGAAAAGAACGACCCTTCCATGTACTGGTTTATAATATGCATAAACAATAATTCTGATAAATCAATAGATGAGTGGGGCATTAAATTAAACATCACATCGACATTAAAAATCCTGGATGCCAGAATAGAGGGAGCAGAGGATCGTACACCCCGTGTGAGAGAGTTACAATCAGAAGAGCACTGGCTTTCAAACTGGGTTTTAGGAGTCCCTCACACTCTTGGCATTGTCATCCCAAGAAAAGGTTCAAAGAGAGTTTATTTCAAACTTGGCTCAGATACATGTGGAGTTGATTATAAGATAGAAGGAAATGTATCGACTTCTGACCATGAAATAATATCTATTGGAGAGAAACATTTCAGATATTCCTGTGACTCAGCTACATTAAATGTTGCCATAAGAACTAATCCAAAAGATGCAGAGAAATACGCAGAAACAGTGCTTTTTAACAAATATGGCAAAGAAACTGCATTAAAGCTACTCAACTCCTTCAGAATCGTGCAGGAAATAGATCGATGCTGCATACCGGATAAATCTGGAGAGACAAAATTTAGCGATAAGGGATATATTGATATAAAAGAAAAATTACATGTACTTCTGGGCGCACTCGATAGCGCAAAAGTGGGAGATAATCTTGTCAGGCTGGTAAAAGATAACCTGGACATGATGAGTATCGCCGGAGAGACGAATGCATCGGCTGAAAGAATCAGAAAGCTTTGCGGAAATCTTCCGGATATGTGGATAAATGAGGTCTTGAAGATATGATTCCAGCTTTAAAATATCCTTATAGTGAGTTGTTAAGCGAACTTCTGGATAACTTAAAAGGATATTTTGATTTGGTTAGTTTTGTGGTCTATGGCTCAGTGGCAAGAGGTAATGCAACAAAGGATAGCGATGTAGATCTGCTGATAATTGCGGATAACCTGCCTGATAGATATGAGATGTTTAAGATTTTTGATAAGGCAGAGGAAGCGATTTCTGATAAAATAAAGAAATTGAGAAAAGATGGGTATTACATCTTTTTCAGTCCTGTAATAAAATCCAGAGAGGACGCCAGGTTGATCACACCTCTTTACCTTGATATGGTAGAGGATGCAGTAATATTATATGATAAAGATGAATTTTTTACAAATGTTATTGGAAAATTAAAGACAAGGCTTGACGAGCTTAAAGCTGAAAGGGTAATACTGGGAAAGAAATGGTACTGGAGATTGAAAAAAGATTACAGATTCGGAGAGGTGATAGGGATTGAATAATATTGAGATGGCAAGGTCGTACTTAGAGGAGGCAGGAAGAAGGATAAAAACTTCTGTAAATGCACTGAATGAAGATGCCTGTGCATACTGCATAAGGCAGTGTCAGGAAGCTGTTGAGCTTTCGCTGAAAGCTGCTTTGAGATTCATTGCAATTGAACCGCCGAAATGGCATGATGTCAGCCCTGTCTTGATGGATAATACAGGTCGATTTCCCGAATGGTTCAGGGATAAGATAGATGAAATTTCAGCAACATCAAGATGGCTATCTCGCGAGCGGGCGCCGAGCATGTATGGTGATGAAGAAAGCAGATTACCGCCTCAGAGACTTTATACAAAACGTTATGCTGAAAGAGCGCTGGAGGAATCCAAAAATGTGTTTGAGATTGTTTCCAAACTAATAAGAAGTTAAGAAAATTAAAGAGCTGAAAATTTGGCATAGTAAGAGACAATCTGGAAAGTGTAACCATTATGGGCGAAACCGATGCATCTGCACAGAGAGCTACAAAACTATGTGGCAATCTCATAGACGTATGGATCAACGAAGTTCTAAGAGTGTGATTTTGAAATGAAAAGAAAATTATTAGAAAAGCTAATTAAAGTCATCGCTGAAAAATATCAGCCAGAGAAGATAATACTATTTGGCTCTTATGCATACGGCATGCCAACTAAAGAAAGCGACATCGATTTGCTGATTATTAAAGAAACTGGTAAGCCTTTTCATAAAAGGTGGTCCGAGGTTTGCTCTCTGGTTTCAAGCATAATAACAACAACTCCTTTTTCGCCATTCGTAGTCACGCCTGCCGAGATGAAGGAGAGATTAGAAAGAGATGATGAATTTTTTGAAGATGTTCTGAAGAGAGGAAAAGTGATGTATGGCTAAAGAGTCTCTCTATCCAGAGGACTGGATTAAAAAGTCTGAGGATGATCTGGAAACAGCATTACAAGATGCTGAAGAACTCATAAAATTGCTAATGATAGAATGATCAATGTTGATACATCACGCTCACCAGAATTGGTGATACAAAATAAAATGGAGGAAAAAATATGGGAATACTCGACAAAATAAGGGGAAACCCCTTTGAAAAGCTGAAGAAAGACGAACTCACTGCCGAGAGAATACGGCAGGAAAGAGAAGAGAAGCTGAAAATAACCGAAGTAGAGCGGCTCTCCGCGCAGAAGAAAGACCTCTTCAACAAAGGCTTCAACGCAACAGAAGGCGAAAGAAGAGCGCTTTCAAGGCAGATACAGCAGCTTGACCAGAAGGTAAAGCTGGACAACATACACCTGAAGAAAATCAGCGACCAGATTCGTGTTGTGGACAACATGATCTTTATCCACGACAACAAGAAGATGCTGGAAAGCGAGGGGCTTATGCCCAGGCTTGCTAAGATGTCAAAGAGCAAGCTCGATGAGTTCCTGGGAAAGGTCAACCTGAAAGATCAGATGATGACAGGCAACATTCAGCAGATTCTCATGACCATGGAAGCAGAGTACGGCTTGCTCAGCGAAGGCGAGGATGACAAAGAAACAAAGAATCTGATGAACATCTGGGCAACCTCTGACGTAGCTGAGGCAGATGAAATCTACAAGAAATTGGATAAGGAGAAGGCTGTAAAGGAGAAAACTGAAGAGCTGACGGTCTAAGCTCATGGACTTAAGAGATGAAGTGAGAAGCTCTTTCAAGAGAGCACATAAGCTTGCAAAGAAGTACTACGATGAAGGCGACACAGCAAAAGCCAGAGTAGAATATTTGAAATGCGCCAAGTTTGCTGAGCACCTTGCTGAGCTTACGCCTGAGAAAAAACAGGAGTTCAAAGAAAGGGCAGTGAAGTTCAGGGAGATAGCCGAAGGTCTAAAGGGGGGAAACATAAAAGTATTCACAAGCGGGGTGCTTCCAAGGGATGAAATTCAGTTACCCAGGCAAACAGATAAGGAAGAAAGCGCAGAGAAGGCAAAAAGTCTTGTGATGGTGGAGAAGCCCAATGTGCGCTTCGATGACATCGCGGGTTTAGAGGAGGTGAAGGAAAACATAAAAGAAGCCATCGTGTATCCTTTCAGGTATCCTGATGAGTACAAGTACTTTGGAGTAAAGCCCGGTGGCGGGATTCTCCTGTATGGACCTCCTGGCTGCGGCAAGACCCTGCTTGCTGCTGCGGCTGCTGCCGAATGCGGCGCCGTTTTCATCAATTTGAAGATAAGCGACATAAAAGACAAGTACGTTGGAGAGAGCGAGAAAAGAATAAAGGAAGTGTTCAATCTCGCAAGGAGCTATGAGAAAGCCATACTCTTCTTCGACGAGATAGATGCTCTTGCAGGTGAGCGCTCAAGCTCGATGGAAGGACATGAGCGAAGCCTTGTGAACGAGCTTCTTTCCCAGATGGACGGCTTGGAGGCTAAAGGCGCTGAGAAACGCTACCTTGTGCTTGCAGCCACCAACAGACCGTGGGATGTGGATATCGCGCTTCGCAGGGCAGGGAGGTTTGACACAACGGTATTTATTCCTCATCCTGACTTCGAGGCAAGGAAGAGGATTTTCGAGCTGAGCCTTAAGGATAAACCCTGCAAGGTAGATATTGCAAAGCTTGCTGAGATGACCGAAGGTTATGCCAGCGCCGAAATCGTGGACATCTGCGAGAAGGCTGCAAAGATACCACTGCGGGAGAGGATAAAGGAAGGCAAGCCAAGGCGTGAGATAACCATGCAGGATTTTGAAAGGGTAATAGGCGAGAGAAAAACCGTGCTGAGTTCATGGTATCCCAAGGCGCTGAAGGAGCTTGCTGTCACAGAGGAGGTTGAGATATTCCAGGAATTGATAGAGGCAGGAAAGAGATATCTTTTAGGAACTCCAGGTGTAGAAAAAAAAGAAAATGGGAGCGTTAGTATCGATATATCTGCTGAGATAGAGAATATTACAGCGGGTACTGATATTAAAGCTCCTGTGCTTGAGGCTGTTTTTAAAATCGCATGGGAGATTTCCAGAGAAGGGAGAGAGGGGAAACCAGTAGGCACAGCATTTGTAATAGGAGATTCAAGGAACGTGCTGGCAAAATCAAAGCAGCTTATCCTGAATCCCTTTGAAGGTCACAGACCGGAGGAGCGGATGATCACAAATCCTGAGCTAAAAGAGAATATCAAGGAGCTTGCCCAGCTAGATGGCGCATTTGTGGTAAGCGGCGACGGCATAATAGAAGCTGCGGGCAGGTACATCACAGTGGATGCGAGCAGTGTTAGCATACCTAAGGGCATGGGTACAAGGCACTCCTCGGCTGCTGGGATTTCGCAGGTGACTAAAGCTGTTGGGATAGTGGTTTCGCAGAGCGGTGGGAGGATAAAGGTATTCAGAGAAGGAAGGATAGTGAAGTCAATTGATCCTTGAAGAGGAGATATGTGGCGTACTGCTTTATTTGCTGGACTTGTAATTTTATTGCTGGTGCACAGCGCTACTGGAGAGGAAACAAGTAACGATTTCCTATGGAGCTACGATACGAATAAACAGGTGAGAGACATCTCAGTCTCCTCAGACGGTTCATATATCGCTGCAGTGTCTGCTGATAAGAAAGTTTACTTCTTCAATAAAGAAAGAAAGCTTCTGTGGAGCTATGATACAGGCAACTGGGTTCTGAGTGTCTCGGTTTCTTCGGATGGTTCATATATAGCAGCAAGCTCTGATGAAGGTAACATTTATCTCTTCAATAGAGAAGGAAAGCTTCTGTGGAGGTACAAAGCAGGCTCCGACGTTCATGTTTCTTTAATCTCTCCTGACGGTTCTTACATAGTAGCAGGAGTTTTGGATTATAACTATCAAAAAATTATTTTCTTAAATAGTGAAGGAGAGCTTTTATGGAGCTATATAGGCGGTGCTGAAAGTATTTCGGTTTCTTCCGATGGCTTGTATATTATAGTAGGGTCTTATGCGCAGGATTTGTACCTCTTCAACAAACAAGGGATGCTTCTCTGGAGCTACAAAATAGGCCCCTACAGTATTTTAAGCGTGTCGATATCCTCTGACAGTTCATACATAGCAGCTGGGTGTAGTGATAATAACGTTTACTTCTTAAATAGGGAGGGAAAACTTTTATGGAGTTACAGGACAGACAATTATGTTGAAAGCGTTTCAATTTCCTCTGACGGTTCATACATAGTAGCAGGGGGTTTAAATAGAAAGGCTTATCTTTTCAACCGAGAAGGGGAGCTTCTCTGGAGCTACGATGCCGGCGACCATGTTAAAAATGTCTTGCTCTCTTTTGACGGTTCATACATAGTAGTAGGGTCTCTGCGCAAGATTTACGTCTTTAACCGAGAAGGAAAGCTTTTGGTAAATTACGGGGCAGAAACTGAAGTTTATGACGTCTCAATCTCTTCCGATGGTTTATACATAGCAGCAGCGTCTGGATCAAGTGTTCATTTCATTCCGACCCAAAAACTACTTGGAGTTGGCTCCGATTCTTCAAGTACTTCAATTGTTTCTGCACCAAAGTCACAACAAACTTTGCAAATTACTCAGGGTATACTATCTCCTCTAAGCCTAATAATATTCATTGTTTTGGCTCTTATGCTTGTAAGCATTGCTATTGTTTTCAAAAAGCGCATAAAGTCAAAAATCACTTCTACGGCTGCGAATTTTAAAATCAGGCGTACAGCAGGAAAAAGTGTGGCAGACTTCAGGATACCAGCCAAGCCTTCTCCAGTAACTCCTGCAGCAGAACTGCTCATGAGCAAATACGCTGAACTTGTGTATCTTGGCGGCGGAGGATTTGCTGACGTTTACAAGGCAAAAAAGAAAGACAGCACTGTGGTTGCGGTTAAAGTGCCAAGAAACATAGACGAAAAAACAGAAGATATCTTCTTCCGCGAGCTATCTACATGGGAAAAGCTCAAGCACAGGAATATTGTCAGGCTTATAAAACCATCTCTTAAGCCTGAGCCTCATATCGAGATAGAATACATAGAAGGAAAAAGCCTTTACGAGACTTTTAAAACGAAGTCTTTAGACCTTGAGAAAGCATGCAGGATAGCCTTTGACATAGCAAGCGGTTTAGAATATGCCCATAACAGGCACATAATCCATGGGGATATTAATCCCAAGAATGTTTTGCTCAACAGCATAGGCGAGGCAAAAATCACAGACTTCGGTCTTGCAAAGATCGCTACCTCGTCATCCGAGTTAAAGGGATATACTCTTCCCTATGCATCTTTAGAGATGCTCGAAAAAAGGACTTCAGACGAAAAGAGCGATGTTTATCAGCTTGGTCTGACGCTTTACGTCATGCTCACTGGCAGCAATCCCTTTGATGCAGGCTCAAGATATGAAACTGAGGAAAGGATTAAAAATTTTACACCTGAGCCTCTAAGCAAATACAATTCTGAAGCAAGCGCTCTGGATGACCTTATCATGCGGAGCCTCTCCAGAAAGCCAAAGGATAGACCTTCTCCAAGGGAATTCAGAGAGAATATTTATGAGTTCATGAAGAAGAAATACAATGTCAGCCTGCCTTTAACCGAAGATATACAGAAAATATTAGCAATGTCATGCAACCATGCGATGATGGCTGCAAAGCATGAAGACATTGCTGAGTGCCTGCGCGCCCTCAATTACGCAAGAGGCAAGGTCAGAGACCCAGAGATAAGGAAAGCGATGAAAAATCTCATTGAGCAGGTGGAGTTCAGAGCTAAGAATGAGATAACTCTTGAGCAGCTTCTTGACAGGATGGAGATATTCCTGAAAAAAGTTGAGTGGGAAGGATAAAATGCTAACCTACTGCGGCGCTACCGACAAAGGAGGCAGGGAGAACAATGAGGATGCCTATGAGGCTTTTACGATAGAGCACCCTTCTGGCAAGCTCCATGTCCTTGCGGTTGCTGACGGGCTTGGCGGTCACAGAGCCGGGGAGGTTGCAAGCAAGCTTGCTGTTATAGAGCTAAAAGAGACCATCAGCAGAAGTGCCAGCAGCTATGAGAAAATCACACGACAAATTATAAAGGAACTCCTTGCAAAAGCCTACAGAAAAGCCAACGAGGAAGTATGCTATCAGGCAAAAATAACGCCTGAGAGACATAACATGGGCACCACGCTGGTAGCTGCGCTGCTTGATGATGAAGGTATAGGCATGATGGCTAACGTGGGTGACAGCAGGGCGTATTTGATCGGAAATGGCATCCGAAGAGTTACAAAAGATCATTCATACGTGCAGGAGCTTGTGGATAAAGGTGTGATAACGCAGGAAGAGGCTGCTGTGCATCCTGAGAAGAATATTGTGACGAAAATAATAGGAATGGAGGGTGTTGAGCCAGATTTTTTCGATATAGAGCTTGACGAGGATACTTTGCTGTTATGCTCGGACGGTCTCACAGACGGTCTAATTGATGAAGAAATAAAGCAAGTTGTTATAAACTCTGATATAGAAAATGTTTGCAAAAATCTGGTGGAAGTTGCAAAGCCAAAAAGTCGCGATAACATCACAGTCATAACTGCGAGGCGATAAACCATGGGACTCCTGGATAAACTAAAACCCAAATCAAAAGAAGAACTTAACATCGAGCGCGAACTTCGCTACCGCAAAGCAAGAAATGCTGTGCAGAGCTACATCGAAAGAATGGAAGCTCTCCAGCAGCGTGTCTTCGATCAGGGCAGGCAGGCTGTGAAGATAGGCGATGATAAGTTCGTGCGCCGCCAGGCTGCAAAGTACCTTGCGCTTCAGGAAAGAATAAAGCGAGGTCAAAGGATGCTACTGCACATGGACGAGGCAAAGCTTCAAAGAGAATTAGTCAAGACCTCAGGGGACTTCATCACCTTTGCAAAAGACATAAGCGAATCCATTGCTGAAGGAACGAGCGTGGAAAAGATATCAGAAATGCAGGTTGAGTTCGAGAAGGCGATGCAGCAGGTTGAGCAGATTGATGAGGCGCTATCTGTTGCGATAGATATGGCGAGCGATGGGATACTATCGTCGAAGGATTTCTCTGAGAAGAATGTGGAGAATATAATGCAGGCGATGGAGAGCAAGGCTGGCGGGGATGAGAAGCTGGATGAGAGGATAAGCAAAGGGGTGAAGGAAGTGGAGGAGATGATGAGAAAATAGGTATGGTTGTGCAGCCTTTTCCCCTGGAACTGAAGCATCTATACACCAGCGCCGAGCTTATAGGCAGCGGCGGCTTTGCCAGAGTGTTTAAAGCAAGGCGCAAGGACGGCAGAGTTGTTGCAGTCAAAATCCCTCTTAACTTAGATGAAGCAACAGGCAGAAGCTTTCTCAGGGAAATCACTTCATGGCAGAGGCTTGCACACAGGAATATCGTCTCGCTTTTTGATGCCAATATACTTCCCATTCCATATCTTGAACTGGAATATGTGGAAGGAGGCAACCTTGAGGACATGGAAAAGCCTCTTGAAATTGCACAGGCATGCGAAATTGTTTTTGATATCGCCGAGGGTTTGAAGTACGCCCATAAACAGAGCATAGTGCATCGAGACCTGAAGCCTCATAATGTTTTATTGACAAAGGAGCAGTTCCCTAAGATCACCGACTGGGGCTTGAGCAGGGTGATTGCTGAGAGTAAAAGCTCCTCTCAGTACAGCTTTTCTCCAGTTTATGCTGCGCCAGAGCAGGTATCGCAGAAGAAGTTCGGGAAGCCGGATGAGAGAACAGATATCTATCAGCTTGGGGTTATATTTTACAATCTCCTCACAAATGAACTTCCCTTCAAAGGAGAAGACCTCACCGAGATTGCTACCGCAATAGCTCTTGAAGAGCCAGTCCCACCGTCCAGCTTGAACCCTGAGGCGCAGGGAGTGGAGCATATCGTACTGAGATGCATTGCAAAGAAAAAAGAAGACCGCTACCAGAGCGTGGGAGAGCTTCAAAAGGAGCTTGCCGAGTTCATTAAAAGAGATTACAAGGAATCCCTGAAGCTGAGCCTCGGCGCAGGCGATATGAAGCGCTCTGCCTTTTACTGCGCTGAGTTGTGTCTTGTGCATGCTAAGTTTGGGGATGTGAAGGAGGCATTGAAGTTTGCATCTGATTTGAAGAACTATGCCGGCGGGGAAGCCAAGAGAGATGTTGATGCGCTTGTTGAGGGGCTAAAGTTCAGGATGGAGAAGGGTCTGAGAATAGACGAAGAGCTGTTCAGCAAAATGGAAGTGGTGCTGCATCAGGTGAGGATGGGGTGGGAGAAGCCGAGGGAAAAGCTGCGGCGTGAGGAAGAGGAAGAAGAGCGCCGCAAGAAAGAGGAGGAGAGGCTAAGGAAGGAAAGAGAAGAGCAAGAAAGGCTGCGGAGACAGGGGGAGGAAGAAGAGAGAGCGCGGAGGGAGAGTGCAGAGCAGGAGAGGCGGCGGAGAGATGTGGAAAGGCTGAGGAAAGAAAGAGACGAAAAGGAACGATTACAGAGGCAGAGAGAGGAAGAAGAAAGAAAAAAGAGGGAAAGAGAAGAGCCAGAACGCCTCAAAAAACAGAGAGAACAAGAAGAGCGCGAGCGTATACGCAGACAGAATGAGAGAGAGGAGAGAGAAAAAAGGGAGAGGGAAAGAAAGGCAAGAGAAGAGAAAGAGGAACAAGAGAAACAAAGGTTAAGTGGAGAGCATCGCCGCCGCGCCATTGAAGAGGAACGGAAAACGGGGAAGCCGATATTTCCACCTTCAGATTCAACGGTGCCTATTTACATTGCAATTATAGTTGCTGTCCTACTTATGGCATCTGGTGGTTATTACATCCTTCAGGATATTCTACCAAAACTGGAAGAAGAGACGCCTGTTCATACGCCTGTACCCAAGGCTACTACTACCATTATCCAGACTCCGAAATTTACTCCAGCAGCTTCACCAACGTCCATAACAGCACCAGCAGCAGACCAAAAGACCTTCACCAACTCCATCGGCATTGAGTTTGTGCTCATTCCAGCGGGCGAGTTTGACATGGGTTCTCCAGTAAGTGAAAAAGACAGGGATAGCGATGAAGGACCTGTGCATCGTGTAAAAATATCAAAGGCTTTCTACATGGGCAAATATGAAGTTACCCAGAAGCAGTGGGGCGAAATCATTCCAAATCCATCGTATTTCAAAGGCGACAACCTTCCTGTTGAGTTGGTATCATGGAACGAAGTTCAGGAATTCATCAAAAAGCTTAATGCGAAAGAAGGCACAGACAAGTACCGGCTCCCTTCAGAGGCGGAATGGGAATATGCTGCGCGTGCCGGAACGACCACAAGATATTCCTTCGGCGATGATGAATCGAAATTGGGCGAGTATGCATGGTATGATGCTAACTCAGGTAGTGAAACTCATGAAGTTGGTCAGAAAAAGCCCAATCCATGGGGTTTGTATGACATGCACGGCAACGTCTGGGAATGGGTGCAGGATA
>CAYSLW010000012.1:0-18079 GCA_964431955.1 uncultured Candidatus Methanoperedens sp.
CCATCGCAATCACATGGGACAAGTCGCACAATCGTCCCTGCACCCCGCGCACGGACTCTCGTACCTGTCCTCACGCGCCATGTCGAACTCGCAGATGTGGCTGGCAGCGCCTGTCAGCTGGTATGTCACCGTCTCCAGGTGCATGCAGTTATGCTGGCAGTACGGACAGGGCTCAGATAGATTTATAGTCAAGTGCCCCCAAATAATCGTAGTATTGTGACTTTAGTTGCAGTGTTTTAGAGGATAAATATGTTCCTCGGTCATTTCGGAATCGGGTTTGGGGCGAAAGCGGCGGCGCCGAGAGCGTCGCTCGGTTCGATGTTCCTGGCTTCTCAGTTCATCGACCTATTGTGGCTTACATTACTTCTCCTCGGTGTGGAGCGGGTAAATATCGTCCCCGGAATCACGAAGGTGACACCACTCGAATTCGCTTATTACCCTATATCTCACAGTCTCCTTGCGGTTCTGGGGTGGGCGCTACTGGTTGTTGTAGTCTATCAGTTTCTCCGGCGTTATCCGCGTGGGACCTTAGTTCTTGGATTAGCTGTGGTCAGTCATTGGATGCTCGACGCCATTGTTCATCGTCCTGACCTTCCGCTATATCCCGGCAGCCAGTATCTTGTTGGTTTCGGTCTGTGGTCATCTCTATGGGGAACTCTTGTGGTCGAGCTTTTGATTTTTGGTATTGGTGTGGGATTGTATCTTCGAACAACCAAACCTTCTGACAGGACAGGCACCTGAGCGCTCTGGATTCTGGTAGTCTTTCTACTCGTGATGTACCTGGGAAACCTGTTCGGTTCCCCGCCGCCGAACGTTACTGCATTGGCATGGATAGGACAAGCACAATGGCTTCTGATTCTATGGGGCTATTGGATAGACAGGCATCGCTTTGTAGTAGAAAGATAATTTGTATCAAATCGTACATAATAACAGAGTTTATCGGTTGGTTCATAGGTGAATGGATTTAAAAAGTCCCATTTCCCGATTTCGCAACCTTTTGAAAGTTCATCGAATACATCCTTGGGGCTGAAAGATGGATCGATGCAAATCCAATAGTAGAAAAAAGGTTCTATAAACTCTTTATATACGATTTTTATTTTATTTTTTGTATTGGTATTTTCCCCTTCTGATTGGGCTTTTTTACATTTTTGTAAATGTTTCAGGTTTAGTATTCTTTCTTTAAAAGCAAATTCGTGCTGATTGATTTTTGCACAGTTTGCCTCATTTACTTTACCGACATACCATCTGAATAAGAAGATTAGATCAAAAGCTGCTCTGTGTCTTTTTTGTAAATCCCTTGTCATAATATTATGAAAATTCAAACGCACCAATAAACTTAAAGACGATTATTCCTCAACCCTTGCCACATTCATATTCTTCCGAAGCCCCATCGCCTCAGCCACGGACTCGCATTTGGTCTTCAAAAGATAGGTTAGCTTATTATCCGTAAATGGCTTTATAATATTTATTCATATCAACATATAAAGGAATTGTAATATCCATATTCAAAACATTTTCTTTCTCTTTTAACCAATCACGAATTGATGGTACATTTTGTCGAGTATTAAAGTTTTCAAGTTTGATTTTTGGCTTATTATCTTCGAAAGTTAATTTTATTTTTGAATGGCACACTTTTAAAAGAGGATTTTCGTTTTTAATTTCCTCAAAGATGCTATTTACATGTGTGGATAAAATCTTCTCGCAATTTCTCTTAAGGACGTCTACATTCTCGTCTTCATTTAATTCACATTCTATAGCATGCCCCAGCTTCAACCGAGTATTTAACTCGCTCACGATTCTTTTTTCGCAACAACTTTCGATCCTTTCTGCCAGATCACTATATAAAATTGTGAACAAAGGATTGGTAAGATACCAAGAAATAGACTCAGGATATGCATCCAAAAAAAGAAATCTTGAAGCAATCTCTTTATTTTCATAGGCATGCTTAATGATTTCGTTAAGAATCTTTTTTCCTATACCTGTTCTTTGATAACTTTTATCAATTGCAAAACGCGTCAGAAATAAAGCCGGATAACTCTTTAAAGATGAGTATTCTTCCTCTACAGTAATTTTTGGCTCTTTTATAGCATTCATAGCTAAACTATAATATGCTACGCATACACCATTTTTAACATATATATTGGTTCTTGAAAAGTTATCTTGATTATACTTTAAAGCATCCTTTTTTAAAAAATTATTTAATTTTTCAAAATTTTCATTTAATGAACTTCTACAATCAAACTGTTTAACAGCTTCAAGCCACTCTTCACTTAATATGTGCTTTTCAAAGCTACTAAGTGGCATATATTAAAGAATCTATTCAATCGTTGAATTAGTACCTAAAGCCCATTTACGAACTTCTTTGATTTCATCTGGGGTAATATCTTGTTCTAATTTTTTGAGGAATATTTCGGCATCTACTCCTTTAAGTTCAGGTATGTACTCAACAATTTCAGCCATTTTTCCTCCGTTTGAAGTTCAATCTTTATTACATACGTAATACGTTTGACATACAGTATGATGTCATAACCATGTATATACTTTGCGTATAGTCGTAAAAGCGTAAAGTGGGTTATAGATAGTTATTACTAACTTCCTCAACCTGCTACTCCTCCACCCTTGCCACATTCATATTCTTCCGAAGCCCCATCGCCTCAGCCACGGACTCGCACTTTGTCTTCAAAAGATACGCTATTGGATTGAAACTATACTCCGACATGGTCTCATAATTAGCCATGCCCTTGCTGATAATCAGCGACGCATTCCCGAGCGCCTCCACAAGCTCCGCCGGCGCCTCCTTCAGGCACAATCCTATTGCATTTGAGCCTGTGGTGAGCACCCTGTCCACCTTCCTGTCAAGACCAAGCTCCATTACCTCCTTCATTGTAACATCGTTAAGTATGGGTGCGCCCCTGACCACGAGGGTTATTCTGCCTCCGAGTTTCCGTATCTCCTCGAACAGCAAGGTATCGAATATAATCTCGCCGCAGTTATCCGCAAGATAAACCACGTTATCAAGCATTGATTTCATCCTTCCAGTGTTATCAACATCAAGCCCGCGCTCGAACTGCCTGAGCATCGCCCCGTGTGCTATTTCCTTATCAGCATCAAACCCGAGCACGCCAAAATCAAACGAATTGCCGATAATGGATGCAAGCACAGCTCGCCTGAAGGAGTCCTCTCTGGAAACAAAATACCGAGCATTTGGCAGTAGTTTTTTTGCAGCCTCGTTGCTCTGCTTCTTTTTCTCCCTATAAGGGTCGCTGTCCCCCAAAACCCTGTACGCTTCCCTGTGTATCTTCGTGGATAGATGCGCCGTCTGCGCGCCGTCAACCAGGTATTTCCGAAGCACCTCGATTCCCGCAAGTACAGCCTTCTTTTGCAGTGCTGCGTCTTTCGTGGAAAGCTCTGCTTCGAACTGCACTCTGGATAATAAGCACGGTGCACATCGTGGATGGATTTTCATTTTTCTCTTAGAATTCGAATAACGAGCGCTGCCCTTTCTGAGTCCTTTTTTCCCTCATCATTCTTAACTTTTCCCCATGCTCACCGAAGTCTGCCAGTATGCGTTCAACAGGCGGGAGTATCTGCTTGGTGATGTAATAATCAACATCCAGAGGCAAATTTTTTTCCCTCGCGTATTCAGGGTCTTCTGCCCTCTCAACGAACAACCCATTACCGGCGAGGATGACAAAAGGTATTCTATCTCCTACGTTAGCAATTATCCCCCGTTTTTTCAATTTATCCACCACTGTTATATGCGGCTGCCTGCTCTTGTAGCTCTCGGGTTTTTTCGTATACTGTCGTGTTAAAATAAGCTTGTCGAATAACTCGGGGTGCTTTCTTGCATCTATTTCACGGATACTGTCGATGGTATTCTTTACCAGTTCAACCGCCTCATCCACTTTCCCTTCTTTCAACACAAGTTCGAGAACTTTTTCCATGGTCTTTGTGGTGAGTTCGCACCAATCACGGCGGACGGTTTCCATTCCCTTGACACGAAGCATCTCTTTCACTCCTTCTTTAGATCTTTCCCACACCAGAACTGCATAGCGCTTTTTAGCTATGAAGATAGCGCGCCTGCTGAAGGAGTCAAAAACAAGTTCCATTGGTTTTTGGAGCGAGGATGTCACGATTTTAGCTATCGTTCGCCCCACAAGTTCAGCATCATCGAGCGTGATTTCCTTATCGAGGAGATTTACGAATACGCTGTCAGTATCTCCATATACAACTGATAAAGCAATGGTTTTTCCTTCTTTTACTTCATCTTTTGTAAAAGCCTCTCCATCTTTGAGAACTATTTCCGTTATCTCATTCTCGATAAGAGCCTTGGTGCGAAGGATATTCTCGCGCCCGAAACTTGTTACTGCGCTTGCAAGGGTTAAACTGTAAAGCCGCGCCCTTGCATATCCCGAATAGCCATAGAAACTGTTGAGAAGGATTTTGAGCGCAAGCTGCGTGGCATCAAGCACACGGTATTCTTCCTCGTTTGCGGTCTTCATTTTTTCGCGCGTTGCCTGCCTCCTGGAAAGGAGTTCCTCAAGTATGGCAGGCACTATGCCCTTTACCACTTTCTGGGAGGCAAAAACTCCGCCTGAGGGCGCTTTTATAACATCATCTGGTCTCTCGTTCACCAACTCAGTGGTATAACATAGATTGTGTGCCATCATTATAGTCGGGTAAAGTGATTTGTAATCAAGTATCACGATATTCTCAAGCAGTCCTTTCTTCGGAGGAAGCACTTCCCCGCCTGCAAGTTCCTCCCCAACGTCTTGCCGCTCATCTGACATCTTGCCTGTGGGTTTTGCAGGCAGCACCCTGTTGTGCTTTTTGTACTCGCGAAGGATGATATTCTCTACCATCTGGGTCTGACCGCCGTCGAGAATATCCTGAAGCAGCGTTCCGCTGGCTCTTGCAAGAGCGACATACTTGTCGATGAGACGAAGTTTCAAAAGGAATCCAAGCGCCAGTTCCGAGTCGCGCCTTGCATATTCAATGAATTTAGCAAGCTTCTCCCCATCATCTTTCCAGTATGCTTCCATTTCAAGGAAGGGAATGTCAAGCTTCTCAGACCCAAGCAGTTCCTTTGCTGCGTTCTTGAGGGTGTACTGTTTCAGGCTGAATTCCCTGCGAAGCAGAGGCAATACGTCCACAGTGATGCGTCCCATCACGCTTATCCTTGTGGTGTTGCCGAATTTCTTATAATATACAGGCTTACCGTCCCTGCCCATGAGCGGCTCTATCTTTGCTCCTTTTTTATTGAGAACTTTAATCCTTTCAACAATATAAGGAATATCAAAACCGTTGGAGTTGTAGCCAGCAAGGATGTCGGGGTCGTATTCTCGGACTATCTCGAAAAAACGCTTAAGCATCTCCCCTTCGCTGCCACAACTCTCTACGTCTCCATTCATACTCGCCTTCTTTCCCACAAGCACAAGCGTCTTTTTACCCTTATACTCTGGCGAAAAGGCAAGACTCAGCAGGATTATGGGCGAGGTTTCAGGCGCTGGCATAGCGCCATTTAAGGGAAGGCACTCTATATCAAAGGATAGGTTGCGAAGCGGCGCGTTTTTAAGTATATATACAGGCACAACATTTCTTGATGTTATTCTGACGCTGCTGAGGGTACTGGTATCAATCGAATCCTGAACCTGCTCTGCTCTTGCCCATGTCATTCCGCCAAGCCCGTGATCCACCATGTACCTGTTTCGAAATAGTATGTCAGTCTCATACACTTTATCCACTATCTTTCTCACCTCATCACGGATTACAGGCACACCTTTTGGATCATAGAGAGTTATTCGAAGCATATTGACAGGGTTTTTAAAATAACCTATGGGTTCGTATCGCAAAACAGGTTCGATTCTTTTTATGTGTTCCTTGAACTTTTCCTGAAGAATTGCTGCGCTTTCAGGTTCGGCTTTTGCATAAAAATAAGGCTCAAAATCAGGCACAGAGCAGCACACGCTGCTTCCGGATTCGTCTCTTCCATAAAGCCTCACAACCGGTTTGCCGTCTCTGTATGTGTAGTCGGCATCAAGAATCTGGAAGTTCATAAGCATAAGATTCGATTTAATCCCTTTATAGGTTTCTTTAAGTCTTTGCATGACTATTTTTTATCATGCTTCGAATCGCAATCACAGGAAGTCCAGGCGTGGGAAAATCCACAGTCTGCCGTAATGTCTTAAAACACCTGACCTGCACATACGGCGGGATGGTGAGCGCCGACATCCGCATAAAGGGAGAGCGCGCGGGTTTTGAGATAAGGGATATCGCAACAGGAAAGCAGGGGATACTTGCTCACAGGCAAGGTACAGGTCAGCGCGTTGGGAGTTATCATGTCAACCTTAAGGATTTGAACAACATAGGGGTGGCTGCTATTAAAAATGCAATGAGTTCAGAGTTGATAGTGATCGATGAAATAGCGCCTATGGAATTCAAGTCGTTGGAATTCATCAAAGCCGTTGAGGATGCGCTTGATTCTTATAAGAATATGCTCGTGGTTCTGCACCAGAAATCCAGCCATCCAGTTGCAGAGAGGATACGAAGGGAGTTTGAGGTTTATACCGTAACAAAGGAGAGCAGGGAGAGATTGGTTTCGGAAATTGTTGAAAAAATAATCAAAGCTCCGCTATAACACCTTTCTTTCCCTTTTTCTTCATATCCCTTATAAGTTTCTGGTTTTCATGAAGGAACGAGGTGGCATCAGCCTCGATTTTCATTTTATCTATTTTTTTCCCTTTGCCTTCGCCAGGGCAATCCACGACAGGTATGAGCCGCATTATAGGCTCGTCGGAATACGAAACCTCCACGATCTTAAAAGGAAGCAAGCGGCACACAAGCGGCTCGTTCTCACGTATCGTGCACTCAAGTTTTTCGCCTATGAAAAAGCATCTTCCGTTCTTTCCCTTGATCTTGAAAACTTTGTTAGTCTCATCAAAATCCAGAAAATCCGCAAGCTCATACCCAAGTCCCTTAATCCTTTTTATATCATCGAGCGTAAGCTGGATGCCTGGTGTGCAGCATTTTGCGCCGCATTTCTTGTAATCGCACGTCCACCTGTCGATGTTTTCAAGGATACGAATCATATACTGTAATTGACTTTACTATAATTTAAGGGTTCGCCGACTAATCACCTGACTTTAAAAATAACCCTTTTACCTTTCAATTTCCGATATACAGCCCTGCTGACTGGAATTTCAATTTGCTTGCTCTTGATAAGCATTTTAGCATCCCTTTCTTCGATTATTTCAGGTTCAAGTCCCCATTCGCCAACCTCATACGTCTCCCCGATTTTCAATTTATTGAGGTCTTTGAGTGTTTTAATATGCGCTTTTTCCATCAATATCACTTCGACTTTTTCTGATATAAAGCCTTCTCATCCTTTTCGCTTGGTCGCACGGTAAAATGTTCCATAGCATCCGGTCGAAGTACAATCTTCCATTTCATACCAGATACCTATCCCAAATCCTCCATATACAAATACTCCTGCGCATACCCGCAATATTTTCCAAAATAACCTCTGGCAAATTCAGCCATTTTTTCTCTTTTTTTACTCTTGTAACCCTCGAATTTGCCATCGTAAAATCTCTCCATTATCTGTTCGATATGCATATCAACAGGAAAGGATTCAAGCTTTTCGAATGCGAAAAGCAGCACGCAGTCAGCAATCTTATTTCCCACACCTTCGATTTTCATAAGTTCTTCTCGCCCTTCCCTGTAGGGCAGCTCTTTTATCCCGTAGAGGTCAAATTCGCTTTTAGTTATCATGGATGCGATTTTCAAAACACGAGGGGCGCGAAAACCAAGCCTGCACTGCTCCATGTCGCAGAGCTTGATTTCCGAGAGCGCATCAGGTGCAGGAAAAGAGTAATGACCGTCATTGATTTCCTTTCCAAAACATACGCACATGCGCCTGATTGAATTTTTGATGTTCCTAATCGTGTTGTTGCTTGAGCAGATGTACGATACCAGGCACTCCCACGGGTCCTGGCGCACCAGGCGTAAACCCCTGAATTTCTGGATTAACGATGCTATTTTTTCATCCCTGTTGATGGAAGCATATATTTTCTCCATCTCATCGTCGAGCCTGAAATAATCCCTAATAATTTTTTTGTCGAGGGAAGAATCAATTATAAGCTCAGTGCCTTCCTGTTTTGCCTTGATTACAGCGCCGTTAACAACCCCTGTCCACCACTCATTTTTTTCCCATCTAAATACCTGGCCGCAGGAGAGGGTATGGTCGAGATTGAAATCCCTGGTATTAATACGGTACACACTCATGGATATCTCACAGGCTTGAAATATATTACGGCTTTAACTTTACTACCGTTTGGGGATATAGCATCTTATAATAATATCCTTTCTTTCGCCTATACCAATAGCGGCGCCGCCCTGTCATCGAGCCGGAGGGGCGCGCCCGTGTGAGGGAGGCGGCGCGGTTGATGGTCTTCTGTGGATTCCATCTACGCGAAAAGGGGAAGGTCGCTGGATTTAGAGGGGTTAATACACGTGACAAAAACCGATGCCTTTCAAGTATTTTGCTCTTGTAATTTCTCTTGCAACCACAAATTTAAAAGAGCGTCTGGTGATACACCGTGCCGTCTGGCAAATTCCTGAACCTTTGCCGATAATTTATTGTCAACAGCATAGTATGTAACTTCGGATTTAATATCAACTTCAAATTCGGCTGGTTTTGTTTCTTCCCAGTGTTCGGCGAGGTCGTGCTTATCCCAGTATTCACCAATTTCTTTGTAGCTTTGTGCTTTTGATATGGAACTTTTATTTTTGCTCATATCTTATCCTGCCGCTTCAACTCGCTTGCGCTAATCTGCAAAAATTCTTTCTTTTCTTGTTATTCTTGTCCTGTCAGTTTTTTCGATATCCCTGATAATCTCCTCAATTTCTTTTTTATCAAGCACATGCTTCAGGTAGCATAACCTGAGTATATCCACAATATCAAGCCACTCAACACCATTCTCTTTGCAAAATCTCTTTGCTCTGCTATCGTTGGTGGCAAAATCCATACCCTCTCTTTTACACAGCAGAATAGATGTTAGTTCACCTGCATGGAGATTTTTTAGCCCCTCTTTCTTCTGTTCATATTCTCTTATCAAATCAGGGTCTAAATGAATAACTTTGAATTGTTGCTTTAAAATGTCATCAGCAAAATTGTACCCAGCTTCTTTTGCCCTTAAAAGCTCGTTATAGACCTCAAAAGTGATTATAAGGCTCGATTCAGGAAACAATTTCTTTAATAGGTCAATTCTGCCTATTTTGCAAAGCATGCTCAATATATCAGTATCGAATATCATATTACAGGTATTTTTTGAGCTTTTTATCCATTTCGGCTGCCGGTCTGGCTTCTATCTCTCTTGTAAATCCTCTTCTGGCTAATATCTCTTTAAATTCAATAGTTGTAACCCCGGCGATTTCTGCCGCTTTGCTCAGGGATACTTCCCCTTTCCTGTAAAGTTCTATCGCTGCGTTGATATTTAACTCTGCATTCTCTCGAAACAGGCTTTTTACGGCATCTTTTATTACTTCGAGTTTGTTTGAATAATAGCCACCGCTAACCAGTGCCTTCACTTTTCTCTCAAGATCGGCAGATAGAGCTTCCATTTTATTGTACCTCGTAATATAATAGGGTTATAGCATCTTATAATAATATCCTTTCTTTCGCCTATACCAATGACGGCGCCGCCCTGTCATCGAGCCGGAGGGGGCGCGATTAGTTTTGTATGTAAACTTCGCTTATTCAATTTTAGGCAGCTTGATAAGATATGCTTTCAGCCATTTCTCAATTGCCTGCTGGCAGTGGAACCCGGTCTGGTTCTCAAGTCCTTTTTGCGGCGCAAGTGTCTTTGCTGCAATAAAATCGCTGTCGCCTTTATTGACCCACTCTCGCACTATCTCGCGCATATATCACCTGTCCATCCCTTAATATTTTCTTGATGAAAGGGTCGCCGATGTCCACCCTGTGCTTAAGTTCTTCCGGTGTGCGAACGAGTATATCCATGGGAACATAGCGGTCTTTTAATACACGCCTGAGGGATGCGGCGCGCTTTATCGGTCTTTCTTTGGATTCCATTATCACAAAAAGGTCAAGGTCGCTGTCCCTGTCAGGTTTTCCCCATGCATAAGAGCCAAAAATGATTATCTTCTCTGGATTGAAACATTCTGCTATCTTCCTGGCAATGTCTGTGATTTTTTCTTTTGAGATCATTATTCATGTAATATCTGTTCTACACAATTATAAATTCTTTCTGAGCCATGATTACGGTTATTAGCAGCGAACTGGTACGAACTTGATACGAACTCAAATTCATCTGCGGCTGTTTTTTAATCAGCGGCGCCGCCATGGCATCGAGCCGGAGGGGGCGCCGGCTGGAGGGATGCGGCGCAAGTCATAGGTTTATACCATATATTTGCAATGGGACAGACCCAATAAACTAACTAATCCTTATCCGCCTCATCGAGCTTCTCCTGCACCGCCTTCTCCTCCTCCTTCGCAAGCGTAGCCACACCAACCACCCTGTCCTTCTCCTTAACATCCATTATCGTCACTCCCTGCGTGTTCCTGCCCTGCACGCGAATCCCGCTCGCAGGCACGCGGATGATGATGCCGTTCGAGGTCGTGACCATTATCTCATCGTCTTCATGCACGGTCCTGATATCCACCACATTGCCGTTCCTCACATTCACGTCAATGGTAATCACGCCCTGCCCTCCGCGGTTGCTGGTTCGGTATTCCTCAAATTCCGTGCGCTTCCCGTAGCCGTTCTCGGTCACAGTGAGAAGCGTTGCTCCTTCCTCAACCACAGCCATGCTCACCACTTCATCCTCGCCTACAAGTCTCATGCCCCGGACACCGTATGCGCCGCGCCCCATATCTCTGACATCGTTTTCGTTGAACCTGATGGCTTTGCCGTGTTTTGTGCCAATCACTACTTCCTTTGTCCCATCCGTGAGCTTCACGGATACGAGTTTATCCCCTTCATCAAGAGAGATAGCAATTATCCCTGTCTTCCTGGGATTTGAGAAATCAGTGAGAGCAGTCTTCTTGGCTGTGCCCTTCTTTGTGACCATCAACAGATAGTGATTCTCATCAAATTTGCTGATGGGTATGTAGGCGTTTATCTTTTCACCCTGCTCAAGCTGCAGCAGATTGACGATAGCCGTGCCGCGCGCCTGCCTGCCCGCCTCGGGTATCCCGTATACTTTCAGCCAGTAAACTTTACCTTTGTCGGTGAAAAAAAGCAGGAAATCGTGAGTATTACCAATAAAGAGATCACTTACGAAATCCTCCTCTTTGGTCTCCATGCCCATGACGCCTTTTCCTCCGCGGCGCTGCTGCTTGTACGCATCCACTGCGATTCGCTTGATATACCCGCTGTTAGTGATGGTTATTACGTCGTCTTCTTTCGGAATCAGGTCCTCGGTTAAAATTTCCCCTGTGCTCTCGATGATTTCAGTCCGCCTTTTATCTGCAAAGCGCGCCCTGAGGTCGGAAAGCTCTGATTTTATCAAAGCAAGTATCTTGATATCGCTTGCAAGGAGTTCTTTGAGCCATGCTATGGTCGACAATCGCTCGCTGTACTCGGCATCTATCTTCTCGCGTTCAAGACCTGTCAGGCGCTGAAGCCTCATGTCGAGGATAGCCTTTGCTTGCTCTTCGCTGAAGCTGAACTTTGCGACAAGACCTGCTCGTGCTTCATCCGGTGTCTTTGAAGCTTTTATGAGTTTTATGACAGCATCGATATTGTCAAGCGCAATTCGCAAGCCTTCGAGGATATGGGTGCGCTGCTGTGCTTTCTTAAGCTCGAATTGGCTTCTTCGTATGATGACCTGCTTCCTGTGGGCTATGTACTGGACGATTATGTCTTTTAATGTGAGTAATTGAGGTCGACCGTCAACGAGTGCCAGGTTGATGACGCCGAATGTTGTTTCTAGCTGGGTGTGCGAATATAACTGGTTCAGAAGAATATTCGCCTGCGTCTGTCTTGATACTTCCATGACGATGCGGATGCCATCTTTATCCGACTCATCGCGAAGGTCAGTTATCCCTGCGATTTTCTTGTCACGCACAAGACCTGCAATATCCTCTATCAATTTTGCCTTATTAACCTGATAGGGGAGTTCATTGACGATTATCTGTTCCTTGTTCTTCACTTCCTCGATTATTGCCCGTGCCCGCATCTTTATCGAGCCGCGGCCTGTTGTGTATGCATCGATTATACCCTGCCTGCCGTAGATGAAGCCCGCCGTTGGGAAATCTGGACCCCTGACAGTGGTGATGAGTTCTTTTATTTCAACATCCGGGTTGTCGATGACCGCGTTTATGCCGTCTATCACCTCGCCGAGGTTGTGGGGCGGCATGTTTGTTGCCATGCCTACTGCTATCCCTGTCGAACCGTTGATGAGCAGGTTCGGGAGTTTGCAGGGAAGGACTGATGGCTCTTTTAAGGAATCATCGTAGTTGGGTACGAAATCAACCGTTTCTTTTTCGAGGTCTACGAGTATCTCATCTGCTATCTTCCCCAGCCTGACTTCAGTGTATCGCATTGCTGCGGCGCTGTCGCCGTCGATGGAATTATGAACGAACACTCCGCATGATAGTAAGAAATTGTGATATTTATCTACAGTAATGTCGTATGTGTCAGCATATCCATCAAGTAACTGCTTAGATATTATATGATGGTTGTAATTTTTTGCGGCAGTCAAAAGATGCTCAAAATCGTCAAAATATTTAAGAGCAGTATCAAAGTAGCCAGGCATGAGACCGTCATCAGAGGTCAGATCCTGTGCCTCTTTATATGTGCCATCTCGCAGCATGAATCTGTGATCTGGCGTGCAGCGGATTGTTTCACCGTTATCGAGTGTCAATTCTATTAGTCTTGCATTTCGGCGAGTCAAGCGCGAATTTTTCCCCTCTCCAACTACGATTTGCCCCTTCTCATCAACCGAATATACATAGAAAATCTCTTCCGGGTTTAATTTTGCCAGTTCCTCAAAGGTTTTTTCTGTGCCATCAAGAAGTTTTATTTTAGTATCACCTGTAAAACAACCGAAGTTTCCCTGCCCGTCGATAAGCGGATAGCGAAGCGAGAAGCTCTGCACCATCCTTACAAGAGCATCGTAAACCGCTATATCGCCGTGGGGATGATACTTACCCAGAACATCTCCCACGATTCTTGCTGATTTCTTGTACGGCTTGTCATGGGTCATGCCCTGCTCGTTCATCGCATAGAGTATGCGGCGGTGCACGGGTTTCAAGCCGTCCCTCACGTCGGGCAGCGCGCGTCCCACGATGACGCTCATGGCGTAATCCATGTAAGAGCGCTTCATCTCAACTTCGATGTTAACGGGTGTGATCTTTTCGACTATAAGCTGCTGCTGTGGGTCTTTTGGTTCAGGGTCGGTCATGGTATCAGTTCCATCGAGTAAAAATCAAAAATGCTACATAGTTATTTAAATCATCAATATTCATATCTCAAAACTCTCTCCGAATCTTAGATTCGGCGCCAAGATCCAGTACCAGCTTCCATCGTTGAGAAATATTCTTCTTGAATCAAGTTCATTGAGCTTATTTCTTAATTTCTCAAGCCTCTTCTTAAAGAAATCATTTTTATCATAAAGAATAATCCCATCATTCACGATATCCAAAAAAATATATCTGCTCTCAGATGCTTCTTCTTTTGAAAATAAAATCGGTTTAACTTCAGGCGAATATCCTGATTTTTTGATTGAAATAAATTCCGAACTTTCTTTTAATTTTCGTTCAACAAGTAAAAATCTATTCATCGCTTCTGTATAAAATAAGTTATCAACGATCAAAATAATATCAATATCACTTTCTTTTTTAGCTGTTCCTCTCGCAACAGAGCCATAAAGAACAAGGGAGATCAATTTATCTTCATAGTGATTTTTGATTAATTCCGACAGCTTGGCTAATAAAGATCTATAATAAGGATAATCTATGGTGTTTTTTTCTGGATTAAGCCATCTTTCCGCTTCTTTCATCATAAATTTCGATTCCCTCTTCTTCAATGGTCATTATGAAATCTCTTTTCTTTTATTACCATGAGGTCTATATCGCTGCCTTCATGCGGTTCTCCTCCTGCATATGAACCAAAAAGCACTATTTTCTGGGGGGCATAGTTACTGATTATGCTCTGGATGATATCAGTGAATGCATCCTGAATTTTTTTATCTTTAGAGATTTGTGTGATGTTTAAAGGCATTGTGGAAATAAGTACGTTTTGGACATATATATACTCACTTTAGAAGTGTTACTACACTACTAAGCTTTCCTATATATCCCCTTATACTCATAAATCTCTTCTCTACACACACTGCTTCGTAAAGCTTATTTACAGCTAAGTGAAAGTATTGCCGATGAAAGACCTGCTATCCTGGGACCAGACATTATTCAAAAATAGCGAGCTTTTCGAGCTTGACCACATACCCGAGCATTTTCTTCATCGGGATGCGCAGTTGCAGGCTCTGATGTACAGCATCCGTCCTGCGCTGGGCGGCTCCCGACCTCTGAATTCTTTGTGCATTGGCGCCCCAGGCACAGGCAAGACCACGGCTGTGTATAAGGTTTTTGAGGAAATCGAGAAACACACACCTAAAATCGTGCCGGTGCCTGTGAACTGCCAGGTAAATTCCACAAGATACGCTGTCTATTCCCAGATTTTCAAGAAACTTATAGGATATGCCCCTCCATCGTCCGGGGTTTCTTTCAAAAAGGTTTTCAGCGAAGTGGCAAAATACCTTGTTGAACGTGAAAAAGTGCTCGTTGTTGCATTGGATGACATGAATTATCTTTTCTACGAGAACGAGGTCAATGAGGTATTATATTCACTGCTGCGGGCGCATGAGACGCATCCGGGTGCGCGTGTGGGCGTTATCGCGATACTCAGCGATACGGGCGTGCCGCATATACTTGACCCGAAAGTGGAATCCGTTTTTCTGCCTGAAGAGATTAAGTTTCCACAGTATTCGTATGATGAAATAAAGGATATACTGTTAAACCGCGCAAAGCTTGGCTTTTATCATAGCGTGCTTAATGACAGCGTTCTTGAGAAGATTACCGAGCACACGTTTGCACTTGGGGATTTGCGTGTAGGGATAGACCTCTTAAAACGCGCCGCCCTTAACGCAGAGCGCCGCGCCAGCAGGACGGTAGCGTTTGAAGATGTGGAGTCTGCATACGAGAAATCGCGGCTTGTGCATCTTTCCTATGTGATGCGGGCGCTGAAAAAAGATGAAAAGATTCTTCTCGGCTTGATAGCTGATTCCCCGCAGTCAAATTCCGGAGAGCTTTACGAGAAGTTCCACTCAAAGACCGCTCTGGGTTACACTCGTTTCTATGAGATGCTGAACAAGCTCGGCTCTGTCAAGCTCATTGATGCTGATTTTACGGGTAGGGGGGAGCGCGGGAGGAGCAGGGTGGTGACGCTTCGGTACCAGCCAGGGGAAGTCAAAGCGAGGCTGTGATTTTATTTGCGTTCATCGGCGGTTAATAAAAATTGAAACATGTATTGCAGATTGCTAGAAAATAATAAAAAGTCACTAAAAGGGTTCAAAAACTATATATACCGTTATTACCAACTACATCAGCAAAGTTTAATTTAAAGGTGAAATAAATGGCTGTACCAGTTCCCCCAATACTTCCACTTGCCACGGTTGAGCGCATTATCAGGAAGGCAGGAGCAGAAAGAGTAGGTTATGATGCAAGCCTTGAGCTTGCAAAGGTGCTTGAAGATTACGGGATTGAAGTGTCGCGCGAAGCTATAACGCTGGCAAACCATGCAAAAAGGACCACGGTCAAGGAAGAAGACATCAGGCTTGCGGTTGTAAGAATAAAAAAATAAATTTAAAATTCAAATTTTTATTTATACAATCTAATTTAAAGTATAATGACAATCGAAGATGCTCTTGGCTATACTTTCTCTAACAAAGATTTATTAAACCGTGCCCTTACGAGAAAAGCTTATGCAAATGAGCAAAAAGCTCGTAATCTGGAGTGCGAAGACCAGGAAGTATTTCGAACTCTCGGCGATGCGGTTTTAAAAACTGTACTGGTTGACCTGCTAATTGCATCAGGTTGTAAGACAGGAGAAGAGATAACAAACAGGAAAATGGAGCTTGAGAGTGAAGAAGGGCTTGCGAAAATTAGCCGTGAACTCGGGATTGGCAATTCTATTAAATTAGGCATTGGAGAGATAAAACAGAGAGCAAATGAAAAGCAGTACGTTCTTGCTGAAACGCTTGAAGCTTTAATAGGTGCGATTTATCTTGACAGCGGTTTTGGTGCCTGCAGGAAAACAATTATTAAGTGGTTCAGGATTTAATGTATTTTAATACACCACAGGTCATAATATCATCATGCAGTTGCGAAAGGTAATCCATATCGGCGGTGTCTTAATACCGGTAATTGCTGCCTTTATTGGCAAGAGCCAGACGATAGCTCTGGTAGTATCGGGGTTAGCTGCTTTTCTTATAATCGAAGCTTTGAAACAAAAAATCCCTCAGGGGATTCTTTCCATGGTTTACAGGGACAACGAATTAAAGGATTTTTCCATCGAGCCGCTATCGTATTTCATATCTGTTCTTTCGCTTCTTTACCTTTCCTTTTTTATCGATGAAAAGATATGTTTTGCTGCGATTGCAATTCTGGCAGCAGGGGATGGGTTTGCAGGAGTCGTAGGCAGAAAATACGGCAGGCATAGATTCTCATTTAATAACAACAAGTCATGGGAAGGCACGCTTTCAGGTTTTATTGCAGCTTCGCTATCAGGTTTTTACTTCGCAGGCGGGATAGCGCTCGTGGGGAGCGCTTTCGGGATGCTGGCGGGCGCGGTTAATAAAAATGACAACATTGCGGTTCCGTATGCGGCGCTGATAGCGATGTTTTTGGTTCAATGGCCCGCCCTATGAATTCCGAAGGTAATATGTATAATCATAAACCTCTTGTGATAGAATGAAACTGAACCTTTCCATTGCAAATGCCTACCTGATGGTGAGTGAAAGCGCGTACAATGCAGATATGTATTATGCGACAGGGTTTTTAGCTCATGATTCTTTCATATACCTTAATTCAAAAAGTGAAAAGCTCCTCGTTTCTGATATGGAACTCGGGAGGGCAAGAAAAGAATCAAGAATCAATGATGTGCTTCCCACCTCGAAATATAGTATGATGGAAAAGCTCAGGAAATACAAGGATGCTGATGCCGCGTACTGCGAGATGATTATCGAATTCCTTGGCTCCGAGAAAGTAAAGCGCATTGCTGTGCCCTATAATTTTCCTGTCCAGCTTGCGGATTGCCTGCGTAAAGAAGGTTTCGACGTTATCCCGGATAAAAGTCCTTTTCGTGAAATGCGCGAGATTAAAACACAAAACGAAGTCAGAGCCATCGAAAAAGCCCAGAGAGCGGGCGAGCGGGCGCTTTCAGAAGCAATAAACGCCTTAAAAAATGCATCAATCAAGCGCGGAGTGGTGTGGCAGGAAAATGCACCCCTGAAAGCAGAGGATATAAGAGCAATAATTGAGAGATCTCTTCTTTCACATGGCTGCGAGGCAGCAGATGTCATTATTGCATGCGGAAAAGGCAGCGCCGATCCCCACTGGAAGGGGGAAGGTAAACTATTAGCAGACAAACCCATTGTTATCGACATGGTGCCGCGTTCAAAAAAAGAGAGGTACTATTCTGATATGACGAGAACAGTGATGCGCGGGACGCCATCAGAGGAACTTCGTGACATGTACTCGGCTGTCGAGGATTCGCAGGCTGTCGCCATAAAAAAAATAAAAGCAGGTGTCAGTGGAAGCGAGATCCACGACATCGTGTGCGATGTTCTTGAGGAGAGGGGATACGAGACCGGAAGGGGGAAGAGCGGCGAGTTCACAGAAGGTTTCATCCACTCAACCGGTCATGGCGTGGGGCTTGATATACATGAAGGTCCGAACCTGAGCGAGAGCGGAAAGGAACTGAAGGCAGGAAGCGTAGTAACGGTTGAGCCAGGTCTATACTACAGGAAAACAGGAGGAGTTCGTCTCGAGGACGTGGTT
>CAYSLW010000013.1:0-16639 GCA_964431955.1 uncultured Candidatus Methanoperedens sp.
AAAAATCTTTCAAATTTAGAAATAGTTTGTGAACACAAAGCAGATAAAAATTATGTTTGGCCTCTCACTGGTAAACCGTTTGGAGCTATTGCAACTTCCTATGAGGACAGTACAATCTTGGTCATGAAGATACTGAGAAAGTTTGGTTTTATCGCCAGAATGTACTTAGTAAGAGAGGCTAAAAATAAAGTTTTTAGTGTAAAAAATATGCCAGATAAAAATTTAGCACCTGTATGCGGAATATATTGTGGAGCTTGTGAATACTTTGAGAAACAATGTCAAGGATGTGGCAATGTAGAGGGCAAGCCGTTCTGGACAGTCCAAATGAAAGTTGAAGTCTGTCCATTATACGATTGTTGCACTAACAAAAAACAGTTAGAACATTGCGGACTATGTGATGAATTTCCTTGCAAGACATTTACAGGCTTCTACGACCCGTCTCTAAGCGAAGAAGAGGCAAAGAAGGCAGTTCTTGCACGACAAAATGAACTTCTAAGAAGAAAAGAAAATGAACTCTATAAGCGAACTTAGAAATAGTAGATCGCAGCATTTAATTAATATATCAAAGATTTAAATATTTATTAAATGAATAAATAAAAAGGAGTATATAAAATGAATGTGACTCAGATAGAAACCCAAATATTGCAAAACACAAAAGGTTTGCCTGCTGATGCACTGCAGGAGATTTTAGATTTTGTTCAATTTATAAGAGTACTAAAATTAAAGTCTTCTTTAGACGATTTGAGTATGGAACTTTCAATCTTAGATAAATCAGAGGCAAAACACTTGGAAGAAGAGTTTAAAAACTATAAGGTATTATACCCAAAAAATGAATAACTATGTCGCGAGAATCACAGTGCAATTAAGAAGAAAGAAATCACATTCAAAGCAGTAGAAAATGCTTTTACAATCGATGATGTTCCAGAATTGCATGATAGAATTATTGCTGGCACGGCAATGGAACTCAACCTTGATTTATTGACAAACGATCCAAAAATAGAAAAATCAAATTTTGTGAAAACGATCTGGAAGTAAATTTAATTAAGAGGGCTCCACGACATCAGATAACACAGCATATACGCTACGGGCTTACGCCCTTGACCTTCAGGACATTGCTCCCTTCGGTCGCAACGTCGTATATGCTGGAGACGTTAAGTCCAATTGAAAAATGCCAAAAATATTAAATAAATGTTTCTGATAATATGGATGAAATTGATATACAGTTATTGAAATTAACACAGGACGGCATACCAATAGTTTCAGAACCGTTCAAGAATATAGCAAAGGAGATTTCACTCTCGGAAGATGATGTCTTAACGAGGCTGGATAACCTGATAAAAGAAGGAGTAATCAGGCGTTTTGGCGCGTCTATCGGGCACAGGGCAATCGGGATAACCGCAAATGCTATGTGCACGTGGAATGTCCCTGATGAAAAGGTGGAAGAAGTGGGAGCCATAATGGCAGGTTTTCCAGAGGTCACCCACTGCTACGAACGCCCGCGCTTTCCTGATTGGAGATACAACCTTTTTACCATGATACATGCCTATTCGCGTGAGGAATGTGAAAAGATAGCAAAGGAGATTTCCATCGCAACCGGCATTCGGGATTACAGCATACTTTTCAGCGAGAAGGAATTTAAAAAAACCGGCGTGAGACTATGAAAGATTTTTTACCCCTTATGCTTGACCTGAAAGGAAAAGAGGTGGTTATTTTCGGAGGCGGAGAGGTGGGTGAGCGCAAAGCCGCACTTTTTTGTGAGCATGCAAAGGTAACAGTTATAAGCAGGGAATTTACGCCCCGATTGAACCAATTTTCTGAGAAAGGAAAACTGGGATTAGCCAGGGTAAATGCCATTACTGAAAAAGAGATATCTAAGTATTTGAAAAATGCATTCATCACAATTCCCGCTACAAACGATGCTGTATTGAATGAAAAGATTGCAACAACAGCATCCCAGAATGGGATATTTGTAAACCGCGTGGATGAGCGGGGAGATATCATCGTGCCGTCGGTAATAGAGCGTGGGGATATTGTAATCGGGATATCCACACTCGGCAAAAGCCCTGCGCTTTCAAGATATATCCGTGAAAGAATCGAGGAGGTTATAACGCCTGAGTTTGCACAGATGGCACGGCTTCAAAATGAGCTGCGCGAGATACTGAAATCCCGTGTTGAAAACCAGAAAAAACGCAAGGAGATTTTGTGGAATATAATCAATGATGATGAGATATGGGCTGCTCTCGGCGAATCCTATGAAAAAGCATATAAGATAGCGTCAAAAAATATAGACAAGGAAAAATGACTGAAATATCAAGCATGCTTATCACGCATACCAGGGCGACCATCGAGGAAATGGAAGGCGCATGGCACGGCGGCATTGATAAGCTTTTATTGCGTCTTAAATCGCATGAACTTGTTGAGGAGTGCGCAGTGCTAAAAACCTGTAACCGTGTCGAGGTTTATGTGGTCTCGCCAAAGGGGAGCAAGGTGCTTCTTGAATTCGCAAAACACATGAAAGTTTCATCGCGGATTATTGATTTTCTTGACCATGAAGAGTCGCTTCGCCATCTCCTGCGCCTGACCTCTGGCCTGGAGTCCATGATAGTGGGTGAAGACCAGATTCTCGGTCAGGTAAAAGAATTATTCCTGATGGCAAAGAAAGCGGGCGCGGTAGGAAAGACGCTCGATACTGCTTTCAGTAAAGCGATACAGGTGGGAAAGCGCATCAGGAGCGAGACTGGAATCAACAAAGGCTCGGTTTCCATCGGTTCTGCCGCAGTGGAGCTGGCAGAGAAAAACCTTGGGGGATTGCAGGGGAAAACCGTAATGGTGATAGGCGCGGGCGAGATGGGGACGCTTGTGGCAAAAGCGCTTTCGAATAAAAATATAAAGGTCATTTACGTGGCGAACAGGACTTTTGATAGGGCAGAGGCTCTTGCCTGCGAGTTAAAAGGAAGGGCTGTAAGGTATGAGTCACTTCCGAAATACATCCTGATATCGGATGTGGTAATAAGCGCAACCAAGGCGCCGCATTATATCCTGACCCATGAGATTGTATCTCGTATAATGGGCAAAAGAGAAAAAGAACTGATGCTTATCGATATCGGAAATCCGCGAAATATCGAAAGCAGCGTGGGAGAGATATCCGGCATAAGCCTGCATAACATCGACAGCCTGAGAAGCATAAGCGAAGCCAACCTTGAGAGGCGAAAGGAGGAAGCCAAAAAGGCAGAGTTAATACTAGAAGAGGAACTCGCCATGCTCAAGCGGCAGTACAAGCGCCAGCAGGCGGATAATATCATCTCGGCTCTTTATTCAAAGGTTGAACAGATACGGGAAAAGGAGCGCGAAGAAGCTGTAAATAAGCTCAAGGCGCGCCATACCATAGGGGATATCGAGCGCGAGGTGCTGGATGACATGACGCATTCTTTTGCCAACCAGATTCTTGCAGAGCCCACGAAGATGCTCAGGAATGCTGCGGAGCATGACGATGAGCGGTTTCTGGAGACTGTGGCTGAGTTGTTTAAGTTGAACGGGGGAAAGGGGAAGAAGTAAAACGTTTAGGCTGAAAGTCTGGATCATTAATATCAAACTGATTAACATTTTCCGGCTTCAATATACATCTCATAAAAATAAGCGTGGAGCGGTATTTATTTTCATTTAAATTTTGAATCCTTAATTCGGTTTCTCTTTTTTGATTTAACAAATGTTGAATGTAACTACCAATGGCACCACCTACCCCTAATAATCCAAGAGTGGAAAATATTGTTTGAAAGTCCATAATAATTAAGATAACTGATTACTTTATTTAAATTTTTCGACTAATCCTGCGGTAATCTTATTAAACCACCATACTGCTCAAAATGTTCATCAAAGGCAAAAGCTTCAATAATTCCAAGCCTTTCCATAACCACAAAGCTTGTACAATCTGTAAAACTAAATCCTTTATCGCGATGTTTGACAAATATCTCCCACGCTTTCTTTTCATCTATAGAAGTCACGCGGATAAGAGTCGCCATAGATTCATCCCACAGTTTTTCACCAATCTCAACTGTAATCCTGTGACCCAAACGAACTTTAACAAGGGTAATTATCTCATCTGCAACATAGTTCGTGGTCACCAACGAATGCGTCAGAGATTCCTTGAACCTCACAGCAGAGGCATGGTCTGAATCATTTTTATCAAAAAGAGCATACCAGGCACTTGTATCAACAAAGATCGACAAAATCTACACCTTCAATAAAGATATTGATCGTGCCTTCTTGCAACATCAGTTCTGTCGCCGCTGCCAATGCCTATTACCTTTGATAGCGCTCTCTTTTGAGATTTTAAAAGTTCAGCTTCCTCTTCGGGTAAAAGTATAAGGTGTACGTGCTTGTGCTCGGGCAGATTAACTTTCTGGAGTGGTTTGAACTTACCATCCTCGTAAACAGCAGGTATTGCTTCACTCATATACACGATAATTAACCTATCTTCAGATAAAGATTTCTTATTCCAAGAACTGAGTATATATCGCACGTACCTTTTTAAACCCCCCATCTTATTATTATACACTCCCATGCACATCCCCGAACTACTCGCACCCGTCGGCTCTAAAAAAGCCTTTATAGCAGCCATAGAAAACGGAGCAGACGCTGTGTATTTCGGGGGAAAAGTTTTCAGCGCACGCCAGTACGCTTCCAACTTCACCCACGAGGAGCTTGAATGGGCTATCGATTATGCGCATGTAAGAGGCGTAAAAGCTTACGTAACCGTGAACACCCTGATCAAGGATTCCGAGCTTGAAGAAGCCTGCGATTATCTCCGGTTCCTCTGCAATACAGGCGCGGATGCCGTTATAGTGCAGGACCTCGGCATCCTGCGTTTATTGCGCGAGCAGCTTCCTGAGCTTCCTGTGCACGCCAGCACCCAGATGACCATCCGCAATGCGGAGGGTGTGAAATTCTTGCAGGACATGGGCGTAAAGCGCGTGGTGCTCGCCCGTGAATTATCGCTGGATGAAATAAAGCGGATAAAATCGCAAACTAAAGTGGAGATTGAGACCTTTATCCACGGCGCCCTGTGTTTTTCATATTCAGGACAGTGCATCTTAAGCAGCATGATAGGCGGCAGGAGCGGGAATCGCGGGTACTGCGCCCAGCCGTGCAGGAAAAAATACCGGCTTGGCGAAGCGGAAGGCTATCTCCTGAGCCCCAGAGACCTCAACATGAGCGAACACATCCCGGCTTTAGTAGATGCAGGCATAGATTCTTTCAAAATCGAAGGCAGGATGAAGCGCCCCGAGTATGTAGCTGGCGTTGTTCGGGTTTATAGAAAGCTCATCGACAGGTACTTTGAAGCGCCTGAAAATTTTCGTGTGCCAGAGGATGAGAAGCACACATTGCTCCAGTTGTTTAACAGGGGATTTACCACAGGGTATTTCTTTGGAAATCCTGGAAGCGAGCTTTTGAGCCGCAAATATCCTCACAACATAGGTACGGAGCTTGGCTTTGTTGCAGGTTACGATGCCAGGAAAAAATTATTATCTATCCACTTGAAAGCGCCGCTGAGAGCAGGAGACGGTATTGGAACAGGAGGAGGGGATGGAATTGTTGTCAGGAGCATGTATGCCAACAATCAAAGAGTGAGCGCAGCAGGCTCGGGTTTGGTTAAGATACCTTTTGATGTCGAGATAGGTAAAGGCAGCGCTGTTTTCAAGACTTACGACAGCAGGCTCATGGCTTCTTTAGAAGCAAAAAGCGTCAGGAAAATTCCAGTAAAAATGTCCGTTAAAGCCAGAATCAGCGAGCCTGTTGAACTTTGCATCGATGATGGCGAAAATGAAATTATAGTTCACGGCGCAATCGTCAGCAGGGCAGAAAGTAAGCCGATTTCAAAAAACTCGATAGCAACTCAATTGAAAAAGCTTGGAAATACTGTTTTTGAGGCGGATGAAATTGAATTTGAAATAGATGAGAACATTTTCATTCCGGTTTCTCTACTGAACGAGCTTCGCCGCAGAGCGGTTGCCGAGCTTGAGGCAGAGCGGGCGCAGAAATGGAAGCGCAGGTGCAAAAAACCAGAAATTTCCTCTGAAAAAATAAATGCAGAAATCAAGCCAATTCTGGTTGTGAACACCAGTACTATCGAGAGTTTTGAGGATGCTGTTGATGGTGGCGCCGATGTTGTTTATGTTGGTGGCGAAGCCTTTGGGAATAAAGAACCGCGGATGAACGCAAAACTTTATGAAAGTTTTATCAAACGAGGGGTATGCGAAGCATACCCCAACACTTCGCAAACCGAAGTCTCGGTTTATGAACGCAGATTTATTGAGAGGGAGGATTACGATTATGCCATAGATTACGGGCGCAAAAAGGGTGTGAAAGTGTTCCTCAGCACACCGCGGATAATTAAAGATATCAGAGACTTCAAAATCTTTAATTTTTATTCACCGCAAAGAACGCAAAGGTCACAAAGTGAGAATGACCTGGATATTAACCCTGACGGTTTCCTTGTTTCCAATCTCGGTGTTTTATATTATCTTCACAGACTGGATACGGTTAAGCCTATAATCATAGATTATCCTTTCAATGTCTTCAACAGGCTGGCAATGGAACACCTTTTAAACCCCGTATTTAAATACGGGGATTACTGCCAGAGGGTGACGCTTTCGCCAGAGCTTACGCTTGATGAAATCCGAAACCTTACGCCTTACGGCGCAGCCGAATGCATAGTGCACGGCAATTTCCCCCTGATGGTCTCGGAGCACGATCTTGTGGGCAGCCTTTTTTCGGGAGGCGTCAGGGATGCCCTGCTAAAAGATGAGAAAGGCTTTGCTTTTCCTGTGAAAACAGACATGTATGGGAGAACTTACATGATGAACTCCCGCGAGCTTTGCATGCTTGAGTACGTGCATGAGATAATAGAGGCGGGCGTTAGTTGCCTGAGGATAGAGGCGGGGATGTATGACAGGAACAAGACCAGGGAAATTACGAGGGCGTACAGGGAGGCGATGGATAAGAGGATGGGGAGAGGTTGCGAAGGGGAATATACCACGGGGCATTATTTCAGGGGGGTGGAGTGAAGATAAAAGATATAGTGAAATATTATGAAGGCATTGCTCAAGATTATGACCACAGATTTAATAATCCCAGGCTTGGCTATATGAGGTCTGTGGAGAAGAGGTTTCTCATAGATAGCTTAAAGCTTGGTATAATCCTCGATATAGGCTGCGGAACAGGGGAACAATCCCTATTTTTGGCTGAAAAAGGCTACCAAGTCTTGGGCATGGATGTCTCCCAGGAAATGATAAGAATAGCTGGAGATAGGATAAAAGAAGCAGGACTAAAAGATAAGGTGTCCTTGATAATCGCCTCAGCCGAAGCCCTCCCCTTCCGGGATAAAAGTGTTAACGGCGTAATCTCCATCTTTGGGGTATTCAGCCACGTGCCGGGGGCAAGCCATGCTTTCCAAGAGATGCACAGGGTTTTAAAAAATGGCAGTCAAGCCATCATTACTGTCGTGAACAGGTGGAACCTGACATGGTGGATTAAAACCTTCTTTAGTGGCAGGATGAATTGGTTAATATATGCCCTGAAAAGTAAAGAATATATCGTGGACGGGCTGTGGACTTACTATTTTTCGAAAAGCGAGCTAAAAAAGATGCTCCAAGAAATCGGATTCAAAGTAAGAATCGGAAGTATATTGCTTCTGATATACCCTCACAATAGGAGCAGGCTGCAATTCTACGAGAAGTTATTCGTTCGCTTCGAAGAGGCAGTCAGGTGGAGCCACCCATTTAATGGTTTCGGGTATTATCTGCTCGTCATATTAGAAAAACGATAGCTTCCTATGCTTAATATCCTTGAAAAACTCGCGGAAATTCTTCTCGGCTTCGCAGATCTGCTCTGGATATTTCCCGCGAAGCTTGCTGATTATCTCATCCCTACTGGTAGACAAGGCTATTATCGTTAGAACATCCAGAGCAGTAGATAGAGCCTGTTCGGAATAGAGAGTGGGCAATTCTATGATGAAACAAAAATCTTCCATATTAAACTCGGTAGTCCGGATAAGGGGTGAGACGGAGCCGATTAGAACTTTTTCCTCAAGCTCAGTAAGAGGTGGAACACCTATCTTGTTTTTCCGATCAGGGTCGGTTAGTTTCGAGTAGTTTTCCAATCCATAAGAATGCAGCTCAAGATAAATCCGGGGCCTGTATTCACGGATTAAACCCAGAAGCTTCCTCCCGGTTTTCGAATCATAATAGGCTTTATCCAGGGTGCTAATATACGGATCCCCCCCGGAAAGGCTGCAAATTATAAGCCTGCCACTCCTGATTTGAATATCTTGAGCAAAGAGCTTCAGGATTGGCTCGGTTAAAGCTTCTTCATTACCATGGATACCTGCAATGAGAAGCCTGGAAGGCTTTCCGCTGCCTAATATTTTGAAAAACATCGCTAAGATTTATGTTCAATCATATTAAAAATCTTATCTGTAATGATTTCCCAATTAATTTAAACAGAGCACCCAAAGCAATATAAATAATTAAGCAGATAGAGATTACCGTAAAGAAGGGGTTGCCTGATAAGAGAGTATGGCTACGCTTCGCGGAAGCGTGACTTCGGATAAGGAGGTATTGAAAAATGGGAAAAGAAACGGCAGCATTCGATTACGAAGAGGAGAGAAAGAAGTTCAACTGGGATGTCCCTGAAGATTACAATTTTGTTGATACCATTGGAAGATGGGCAAGAGACAGAACAAAGTTGATGGCAATTACCGAACATCCCGGCGGGGAGGTTGAAAAAGCAGCATACTGGGAAGTCTGGGATAATGCGATGAGACTGGGAAATATCCTGAAAGATTCTTATATCCAGAAAGGTGACCGGGTTTTAGTACTGCTTCCAAGGGGAGTAGATATTTATGTGGCAAGCATCGGTATCTGGGCAATTGGCGGTGTTGTTGTCCCCGGTACAATAATGCTCAGAAGAGCAGATATAGAATACAGGATTTTAGATGTCAGGGTCAAAGCGTTAATTACAGGCGATGCAGAAGTTGCTGCGGAGGTAGATGCGCAGAAAGATAAAATCTCAATTGACAGCCTTTTCTTTTTGGGTGAGAGGGAGGGGTGGAGAAACCTGCGCGAGGAAGCTAATTCAGCGTCAAGAGAATTGGAGCTTGAAAAAATCAAAAAAAGTGATCCTCTTGCCATCAACTACACATCGGGGACCACGGGCGCGCCAAAAGGAGTAATACATACTCATTCATTGATGTACTGCTTCGATAGGCTGAATAGATATTATTGGTGGAATACCGGGTCGGACGACCTCTGCTGGGCAACAACAGAACCCGGATGGGCTAAATGGTACTGGGCACCCTTTGGGGCTGTTCTAAATGCCGGCGCAACGAATTTCCATTATACAGGAAGGTTTCACCCTGAAAACTGGTTTGAGCTGCTTGATAGATGGAGGATAAACATGGCATGCATGACCCCTACTGAACTTCGGGCTATGGCAACGATCGATGATGCGAACAGGAGATATGATTTGAAGGACATGAAGGTGATCTTAACTGCAGGAGAGCCCTGTACACCAGGCATAATCAGATTTTTCGATGAAAAGTTTGGCATCTGTGTTCGAGAAGGTTATGGACAGACTGAGACCTGTGTTGTTGCCTGCACTCTGCCGGGAATGGAGATAAAGCCCGGGTCGATGGGAAAGTTCACGCCAGGAGTAGAGGGAGCGATCGTGAACCCTGAAACAGGTGAACGAGTGCAGGCAGGCGAGAAAGGGGTAATCGCCGTGGTCAGGGACCATCCCATGCTGTTCAAAGGATATCACAATAAACCAGAGAAAACCGCTGAATGCTTCGCTGGTGACTGGTATCTGACGGGAGACCTTGCAATGATGGATGATGAAGGGTACATCTGGTTTGACTCAAGGGCAGATGATATCTGCAAAAGTTCAGGCTATAGAATAGGTCCCTTTGAGGTTGAGAGCGCTGTTGATTCGCATGAGGCAGTTCTTGAGAGCGCGATGGTTCCGAGCCCAGACCCTATGCGAGGGGAGATCGTCAAGGTCTTTGTGGTCTTGAAAGAGAGATATGAACCCTCGGAGGAACTTGTTAAAGATATCCAGCAGCATGTCAAAAAGATGACCGCCCCATATAAGTATCCGAGAGTCATTGAGTTTATCAAAGAGCTGCCAAAAACTATCAGTGGTAAGATCAAGCGCAGAGAGCTTCGGATCATAGAGTTTGAGAAAAAGAGAGATGTGATTGAAAAGCATAAGCCCTTACGGTGAATTGTAGTATCTGCACATATATTGTACGGACTTATTGTGTCAAACTTCAACTGCAAATGAATCACCTATTTTATATTGCAACATGAAGTATGAAAAATTATGCACAATGGTGTCGTGCATAAGGGTCAGGACGGGAACTCGCGAGTTTAGATTTCGCAAACCTCATCGGAGGACCGTTGAACGCCGTTGTGGAAGCGCAGGCAAAGTCTGCCATCACCACAGCAAACTTCATAAAGGAAGTGGCATTCAATAAAGAAGGGAAGGTTGTAAATGTCGATTTCGAGTACAACCGTAAGAATGAAGCTGGAAGAGACCAGAATTTTAAGCTGACGGTACCATTCCTCACAATGCTTCCGGTACCGTATATCACAATTGTGGATGCGGTGATCGAATTCAACGCCAAGATAACATCCGTTAATGAGTCTAAAACAGACACCAACTTCTCGCAGCAGGTAGAAGCGTCAGCCTGAGGAAATTACTGGTTCGTATCTGCCAAGGTCACATCCAAAAATCCAAAACCGCATCATCACAAGTTATTTAATATACATTCTCCATTAAGGTTTGCTTTCGCTTTTATAAATAAGAAACAAGTCTAAAATAATAATGATTGGAGGAAATTTAATTGGCAAGAATGCACACACGCAGGAAAGGGCAGGCAGGTTCCAAGAAACCACTTCGAACTGAGCCGCCCATGTGGTCAAATACAAATAAAGAAGAGATCGAGAACATGATACAGCAGCTCGCCTCGCAGGGCAAGAGTTCAAGCGAGATGGGCATGATTCTTCGAGACCGGTTTGGTGTTCCGGATGTCACACTTGTGACAGGTAAGAAGATAGGCGACATCATGAAGGAAAAGAATGTCGCTCCAAAAGTCCCTGAAGATATTTATAACCTGATAGTAAAAGTCCTTGAACTTAAAAAACATCTCGACAGGAACCCGAAGGATTTCCATAACAAGCGCTCTTTCAATAACATGGTGTCAAAGATAAGGCGGCTTGAAAAATATTATCGCCGTGAAGGCGTGCTTCCAGCAGAGTGGAAATATTCTCTTGAGAGAGCGGAGATGTTAATTTCGCGATGAATGGTGGAAAGGAAAGCCGAGCTTTACTTCTGGCTTTGAGCAAGCGTGTAGCAGATGCCATAATAGAACACGACGTTGTCAGGCTGATTTCCCATAACGATGCCGATGGACTATCCGCAGCCGGCGTCATGTGCAATGCACTGTACAGAAGGGGTATAATTTTCCATGCCACAATTGTAAACCAGTTCGACCAATCCACCATCGAATTGATTGAAAAAACATCCCATAAAGCCGTTATTCTTTGCGATATGGGCAGCAGCCAGGTGGAACTGGCTTCGAAGATAAAGGAAGCCATAATAATCGACCATCATAAACCAACGGGGAAATTAGAACATGTTCATTTTAATCCCCATCTTGTGGGTATTGACGGCTCCTTTGAATTATGCGCCTCGTGCGGTGCGTACATGGTGGCAAGGCAGATGGGACAAAATAGCGACCTTGCGGGACTGGCGCTTGTGGGAGCAATTGGGGATAAGCAGGCGATGAATGGCGCAAATAAAATCATTCTGGATGAAGCGGTCGAAAAAAAGGCAGTTACTGTTAAGAAAGGGCTTCGAATGGGAGATGAACCAGTTGAAGAGCTGCTTGAGTACAGTATTGACCCTTATCTGGATATTACAGGCGATAAGGAAAAAATCAAAATTTTCCTCGATAAACTGGGAATAAAAGGGCGATTAGCACAACTTTCTGAGGAACAATTGATAAAATTTTCTTCTGCGCTTGTCCTTAAACTTGCAAAGCAAGGTCCGGCTACCGTAGATTCATTAATCGGCGAGTGCTGCACCCTGAACGATGAAGTCGTGCCCAATATCTACGATTTTGTAAATATCCTTACCGCATGCGGAAAGGATGAAAAAGCTGGTCTTGCTCTTGCACTGGGCATGCGGGATGCCTCTGTGCTTGATGAAGCCAAGGCAATTACTCGCGAGCATCAGCGCGGTATAATTGCTACGATCAAGAAGGTCAACGCGCAGATTAAGCCGGCACGGAATTTCAGGTATGCGCTTCTTGATGATACAGGCGGTACAGGCATAATCGCTGGTACAATGACGCGCTATCTTTACCCTGATAAGCCTTTTATCTCGTTGAACCAGGTTGAGGATAAGGTTAAGATTTCAGCAAGGGGAACAAGGAAACTTGTAACCGCAGGGCTTGACCTTGCAGCCGCGATGCGCGAAGCCTCTGCATCCGTGGGAGGCAACGGAGGCGGTCATGATGTGGCGGCTGGCGCGACGATACCCAGAGGCACTGCCATGAAGTTCATTGATATTGTGGATTCGATAATCGAAAAACAGTTGAAGAGTAAAGCATGAAGATCAAAGGGAAATTGACTTTTAAAGGTGAAAATGTCGGCGAGCTTGTTAAGATTATAGCTCAGTCGCTTGCGCCTGATAACGTTTCTGGGATGGAAACTGTCATTGAAGGGAATTCTGTCATGGTAATCTTCAAGGCGGATAAGGTTGGTACGATACTTGCTTCGGTTGATGACTATCTTATGAATGCAAAGATAGCGAGTGAGCTGCTGAATATAAAGTGAAACTGTTGGTGTTATTCCACAATAATCCCGGCATATCCCACAACAGCAGCCAAATCTCTCGTTGTATCACCGCTCGTGCTGTATTTGAGCAGCGCAGCCTTCTTTGCGCCCAGAGCCTTTGTGGCTGCCAGCATTGCCGCAATTGCGCCATATCCGCAGACTGAGGCATTGCGCTCATACAACCTGCGATAGAAACCTGAAATATCCATATCCAGGATAGATTGTATATAATACGCATCATTCTCCCTTGCAACTTTATCTGGCATGTAATGTGTGAAATCGCTCGATGCTATTATTACGAGCTTCTTATTGACCTTGCGCGCCGCCTCAGCCAGTTCCATCCCCACATCCAGCGCAGTTTCCTCATCCTGCATTCCCATGCAGACAGGAACGATGCTGAACTCCCTGAACCTGTGCTGCAGGAAAGGAAGCTGCACCTCTATCGAATGCTCGTATTTATGGGCGTTCTCATCCATATCGATAATATTCCTGGGCAGCGCCTTGATGAATTCATTGTCAGCACTTACCTCACCAAGAGGGGTGCTCCAGGTTTCAGAGGAAACAGAGACCTGGGAACCATAACCTGTATGATTCGGTCCGAGCAGAACAAAAGTATCAGCCTTGGGCAGGACAGAATATACGTAAGCGGCGGTATTTCCCGAATAGATATAACCGGCATGAGGCACCACTGCCCCAAGGACATCTTTTTCGCAGGGGGGAACGCCTGCAAGGCACTGGCTAATCTCGCGATTCAGGTCGTTTTTACTGCGCGGGTAAAACTGCCCCGAAACAGCCGGAGTCCTCATATTCGTTTATATCTCTGCTTCAAAGTCAGCTACAGTGTGGGTTATAGTATCCCCTCTTTCCTCAAGCGTCTTCTTTGCAAGAAGCCAGTATATTAAACCTAAGGCTTTCCTTCCTTTGTTGTTGGTGGGAATCACACAGTCCACATTGCCTGTTGAATTATTGGTATCGCAAAGACCTATGACCGGTATCCCGATATTGACAGCCTCATTCACTGCCTGCATATCCCCCGAGGGGTCTGTTACTACAAGGATGTCCGGTTCTATGAACAAATGCAACTTCGGGTTTGTCATAGTCCCGGGAATGAACCTGCCGGTTACTGCTCTTGCTCCAATTACTTTTGCGAACATCTCGGATGGATAATGACCATACTGTCTGGCTGATACCACCAGTATCTTTTGCGGGTCGTATTTTGTAAGCAATTTCGCAGCAAGCCGTATTCTTTGGTCGGTTGCCTGTATGTCAAGGACATATAAGCCATCGGTTCTCACGCGATACACGAAACGCATCATTTCTTTTGTCTTCTGCTGCGTACCTATATGGATTCCTGCAGTGAGATATTCATCCTGAGGGATAATAGATTCATAACCAGTATCCTGTTTTACATCCTGTTTAATGTCAACGATATCTTCCATTTTATTCACACCTTAACTTGTTTTGCTCCTTTTACTGTTCTTTTCACCATAATTGGGATTACTCCCTTTTCCAGTTCCATCAATGCAATATCTATGGGTTCTTTCCTATCAACATCTATCAATACGGGGGCTCCCAGAGAAATCTGAAGCGCCCTCGCACCGATAATTCTGGCACGCTCATATCGCGTTAACTTAGTTTCACTCACCTGCGTCACCTCAAAAACAAACAACTGAAAGTTCAATAAATACAATTTTTACTATAGTCCCCGTATTTAAATATGGGGTATTTTTTTCCCAGAGTCCCTCTGAGAGTGGTTCATGTTCTTTTCTTCCCCAGAATATGGGGTTGCTGAGATTTGAACTCAGGTCACGGCGTCCCGAACGCCATAGGATGGACCAGGCTACCCTACAACCCCTCCTCACTGGTACGGTGCAAGCAGGTCTACCAGCTCCACATGCGTGAGCAGCATCCGCCTGCAGCAGTATCGTTCGATTCCGAGATCCGTGAGTACTTTACCTGCCTCTTCCGTCTGGATTCGTTTCTTGTATTCACCCCAGACGCTGGAGATGACCTTCCCGCATGTAAAGCATCGCACTGGTATCATATTTCACCTGTATGATTTCTGTCTTCTCTTTCTCGCACCGCGCCCTCCGAATTTCTTGGGCAGTTTATATCGGGTGTCGTTGACGAGCAGACTCCTGTCATACTGCGCCATTGCATCTCTGAGCACTGTATCATTTGTCCATTCCACAAGACCACGAGCGATAGCCGTGCGTACGGCGCCAGCCTGCCCGAAGATGCCGCCTCCATGTACATTGACATCAATGTCCACCGTCGGGACAATGCTACCTGCAAATTCAAGGGGCTCTGACATCTTTAGCCGGACCAGTTCAGGCTCTACTAGCTCCAAAGGTTTCTTGTTTACCCTTATGCGTCCCTTTCCTTCCCTCAGGGTTGCACGGGCGATTGCGGTTTTTCTTTTTCCTGATGAATTAACGATTTTCATAAAGCGACACCTAAAATTTTGAACCTAATTTCCTGCTCAGATCGCCGAGCACGGTGTAATTACTGGTGCTGAGGCGGGTGATACTTGCTTCTTCAACTGTACTGGCTTGCTCTTTGCCCAATTCAGGCGGAACTCCAATATAAACTTTCAACCTGTTATATGCTTCCCTACCCATCATCTTTGTATGAGGAATCATACCACGGATAGTCCTTGATACGATCTGGTCAGGTCTTCTTGGGAAGCGAGGCCCGAACTCGCGAGAGCCGCGGTCGACGTATCTTTTATATCTCTCGAACGTGGTATCCTTTCTGCCTGAGATGATTGCTCTCTCAGCATTTATGATTTTAATTTCTTCTCCATTTAACAGCCGTTTTGCAACAAAGCTTGCCATTCTTCCCAGAATAAGATTATTTGCGTCTATTACCGTCATGTTTTCACCCTATTATCCTTACTCTGGAACCCTCTGGATTCCTGTTCATGAGCTCTTCGATAGAGAGGCAGGAACCTCCTGCCGCTGTTATCTTGTTCTTTGCGCTTCCGCTGAAGCTCACTGCCGCTACCGTCAACTGGTGATTCAGTTCGCCTGCCCCCAGGACTTTTCCGGGAACAAGTATCACGTCTTTTTCTTTTGTGTACCTGTTAATCCTGCTGAGGTTGACTTCAGGATAATTCCTTGTCGGGCGCTCAAGCCTCAACGCAATGTCCCGCCAGAGAGGCGCTTCCTTCTCGCGGGATTGATTTTTAAGACCTGATATCAGGTTCAATAGTTGTGGATTTGTTTTGTAATTGTGTTTCATTCTGTTCCTCCGTAAGACCATTTCTGGTCCGACTCACGCAAAACTTTACCTTTCTTAATGGTTTTACTGCGTTCGGTTTTAAACCATGCGCCGCAAGCGAGGCTTGCTACGGTTATAGTTGAACCATAAAAGGATGATTCAGACTTCCTCCTTAAGTAGTTTCATATTACATAAAGGTAACGCAATTGAAAACGAGCAATTGAGCAATTGCTATACCGTAAATAAACCGTTGGATTTTGGATAAATTCGAGACTTTTTATTATCTTCTGGTTTGATAAACCACAGAGTTTTTTCATACCAGAGCACAGAGAAAAAACAACCCTCTCTCTGTGAACTCTGTGTCCTCCGTGGTTGATTTTCATTGCCATAACAATTTTATCCAGAATAAATTAAAAAGTTTTGTCAGCGCAGACAAAAGTAACTTTAAGCTCTTTCAGGCCGAGAGCAATCGCAAGCTGCAATGAGTCCAGATTTCATATTCTCACCAATGTAGTAATGAT
>CAYSLW010000014.1:0-16418 GCA_964431955.1 uncultured Candidatus Methanoperedens sp.
GCAATGACGCTTTTTTTACCATATCATGATAACCCAGGAAAAAAACAGCTATATTCAAAATACCTTACATAATCCCTGATGAGAAGAAACAGAGCCACAACAAAACCACCAGCAGAACGCAAAGTACAGCTTGCTAATTTTTCAATCCGAGTTCGTACGAGTTTGTACGAGTTCGTTGTTCAATTTATAGATGATGCGCCGCCACAAACAAATACTGGCGCCATCCCGCCCCTCATCCGATGCGTCGGCGCGGGTCGAAGGACGGCATAGATAACAATATTAACATGAGCTTACCAATTTAAACAATGAAACTTATGGAATCCACAATAAACCTTGAGGCGCGGCTGCTAGACCTTGATAAAGAAATCCATGACCTTTTAAATATGGTCAGAGAGCAGCAGGCAACCAAGAAAAAAACAGGGATGGTGAGGGAAACCCTTGGCGCATGGGGCTACGATGTTGACAGTAAGAAGTTTGTAGATAATCTGCGCAAATCGAAGAGATTAGACTGGGTAAAATGAAGATATTTGTCGATACTTCAATATTCGTGGACTGCCTCAGGTCAAACCCGATTGCTTCTTCTAAAGAATTTCTTGAGAATACCCTTAAAATAATATCAACAGCCTCTATAATAGACCTCAACAAAGAAATCGCTATGCTTGGAGGAAAAATTTACTCCGAACTTGCAAGAGAAGGAAGAGCAATAGAGTTGAATGACTGCCTGATTGCCGCAACATCATTATCTTCAGGAATCAAAGAAATAGTAACAAGAAATGTCGATCATTTTAATAAAATCAAAGGCTTAAAAGTAGTCATTCCAGAAGATTTGGGTTTTTAACACAAGGGTCATGCACCGCCATCACCATCCTATTATCCCCGCCCGCCCCTCACCCGATGCTCGGCGCGGGTCGGAGAAATTCCCGGGATCCTTGCACCCAATCCACAACATTCAGGCTGCAAACCTCAAGACCTTGCGCCAAACAGTCTAAAATAATTCAGCCACCACCATTCCAGACCCAGGCGCCGCCGCAAAATGCGATGAAGCGCCTCAAAATCTTTGCGCCCTTGGTGTCCTTTGCGGTGCCCTCATGTACCAAAACCGCAAAGCTCGCAAAGAACGCAAAGCTCAGCCAGACATTTGCGGACTCTGCGCGCTCTGGAACGCAGCAATCTGATTCTTGCACGACCCTACAATCGCTGATGCACACTTTTTAATCTAAGACAATCACATTTTCAGCAGCCATAGCCACAAAGGTAAATAGATTATCTTCTTGTTTTCAATAATTTCCTCTCCTTCGTAGTCCTCGGTAATAATAAGACCGCTCTCCAGATCATATTCATTCAAAACCGAAAGCAATCCCTCAACTTCCCGCTTTTTGACTTCAGGTTGATTAATATCCCAGCATACCTGGATAACTTTGCTTATCTTGATTTCGCTCATCAGAAGAAAATCTGTTTCTTTTTGCTTTTTGTCACGCCAGTAGAATATCCTGGACAGAGGATCAGAAAAGTTTCTCCTTTTCAATTCTATAAAGACAATATTTTCTGCAATCCGTCCGTAATCCAGAGAAAATCTGAATCCTTTTATATTCCGTATGCCGCTATCGATGCAGTATATTTTCTTGGGGTTAATTTCCTGTGCCTTGACAGAAAACCCGAATATGGGCATATTGAAGACAAGATACGCATCCTTAAGATATGCTGCATACTCTCCAATTGTATCCACAGAGAGTGAAATATCCTTTCCGACTTTGCTGAAATTCATGGGATTTGAAATATTCTGCAAAAACAGATTGACCATTCTTTCCATCTTTGCTGCATTTCTTATGCTTCGTTTTTTTATTATATCCCTGTAAATTATTGTATCAAAGTAAAATTGGAGCAGTTGTTTCTTGATCTTGGGATTATTTTCAAGGACAACCTCGGGAAATCCTCCAAATTCCATATATTCGAAGAGATAATGTTTAATTTCATCTTTTTTGGAAAGAGCTTCGATCTTATCTTTGATTCTGAGCTTTGTTTTAAGAAATTCGCTGAAACTTAAAGGATAAACTTCAAAGTAGGCAATCCTGCCAGCAAGCCTGTAGCTGAAATCCTCCCTCAGCATCGAGAAGTTTGAACCTGAAATTATGATTTTCACTTCTTTTTTCAGATCATATATCCTTTTCAGGGTATTTTCCCACCCGTCTATCTCCTGTACCTCGTCAATAAAAACAAAAATTTTACCTTCAGGATTTACCAGTTCCCTGTAGCTTTTTATTGCGTCATCGATCAAATTATCTTTTTGAACCCTGTCATCATCGCATTTGACAAACAGTATGTTTCTTTTTGGGATTGTCGAGCTTAATCGGTTTATGAGAATAATCATTAAAGTCGTCTTGCCAGATCTTCTGGCACCAAGAAATCCTAATATCTCCTTTCTATCAAGCCATTGTTCGACCTCTATTACCATCTCGCGTTCAACCAGCTTTAATCCTGCCGTTTCCTTCCAGTGAGGATTCCATTCAACCAGAATCTCTTTATTCATAGTCATACTATAGTCGAATCATCTTAGTAAATCTTTCGATTACAATCGAGTCAATTTCAAACCATTGCTGGCTATAATAAAGGCATGGATGCCAGGATAAAATAATCTCTGCTTTTTTTTTAAAAATCTTTTTTTGTTCACCTTTCACTCTATCTCGAACAGATAATCAAAACATTTCCATGCTTTACAACACGGGCACTCTTCCTCATAATCAGGACATCGTGTCCCCCAAATCTTGATCATATATTCTTTAACTCTCTCTTTGAAATAACCGCTGCAATATTCCTGAAAGCCAGCATGTGAGTAGGTAGTATTTACGTCTATGACGTATCTTTTATATTTTTTTATATCCCAGTCTTGAACCTGAGTATCGCTCCCATCCCGCCAAACGCCGTGAGAAGCTGGTTCCCCTCCTCAAAATCATTTGAAATAAAAACGATGTTCGTCCCCATCTGGTCTGCAACGGTTGAAAGCTCCTCAACAATATCCGCAGACTCTGCAACTTTAAGGCTTGCTCCGCATTTGGGGCAATTCCCGGGATGGTATTCCTCATCCCCTGGTTTCTTCATTATCGTTTTCTTTTCCTCAAAATCACAGACGCTGCATTTTATTGTTATGCGCGCCTTCCTGAGTTCATCAGAAAGCAAAAGCGTCTCAACCGAACCCATGTGAAGGTTTTTCCTGACCTGTTCCTCGCCGTATGAGGCAAGACCCGTGTCGTTTACCAGGTCGCGCAAAAAGCGCTGCATGTATTTCTTTTCTTTTACAACCTCAAGATCCTGCAGAGCATCGCCAAGTTTATCGAAGAGTTCATACAACCCCGACTCATCCGTATATGCAACGTCAAAAAGCCCAAGCACCTTTTTCTGCATCTCATGATGAAGGTATCCTCCGCTCTCGAATTCTTCCTTCGTAGGCGAAGGTCCTCCTATGAAAACGCCCTGGAAGTCCTTGGGGTCAACCGCAAGAAAGACCTCGCTTGCAGCATTGCCTATGCGGGTGTAAAATTCATTGATCGCTATGAGGCGAAGCTGCTGGAACCTGTGCGCGCTCTGACCTCCTTTTCGCTGCTTGCCCGGAACTGTGGAGGTGAGATTAGCCATTTCTTCGATGTGCTTACCTTTCAATAAACCCACTGTGGCTTCACGCCTGTCGATAACTATGAGCCCGTATGTCTTTTTCTCATGAAGCATGTCCTCAAGAGGCGTGAGAAGGAAGGATGAATCGCAGTGGTACTTGTAGGATGTTATTGGTTCGGGAGGTTCGATTATATAAGTCTGCAGTTCTGTCTTGTTGGCACCTATGTCCACGGCGCCGCAAAAAATCACCACGCCGAACTCTCCCGCACGCGGTATAAGCTTGAGTCTTGAGAGAAGGGATTCAATGGCGCTTGTCACGTTCTGTCTCGTTACCCTTGATTTGATGTTGGATGCCTGCCCGAATTCCTCCCTGAGTTGAGAGGCTACCTCATGTATCTGCTTGTCGTGCGGGATATAAAGCGAGATAAGCTCAGTGCCTCTTCCGTGCTTGTCGCGCAGCGCTTCAAGCGTCCTTTTGAATTCGTATTTTTTATGAGCTTCTGATTCTACCATTGGATTGGGCTCCTCCAGAAAACGGAAGATTTGAGTCTTTCATATTGGCTAAGATAGATAAATGTTGAGTCAGTTGTTTACTATTCTTGCCCCTTCGTTCCTCGCCCTGGTGACAAACACATGCTCGGCTTCCCCCAGAAATTCCTCTGCCCGTCTCTTGAGAGCCTCTGCATCCTCGCCGAATGCATACACCGTGGGACCAAACGAACTCATACCCGCGCCGTATGCTCCGCCGTCCCTTAACACCTGCATTAATTGGAGAGAGACTATTTGTCGCTCCACTTCCCTTTTCTTGAATCCAATCTCCTGAATCTTGTTAATGCTTTCCCCAAAGGTCACAATATCCTCCTCCACCAACGCGGGCAGAAGCTGCATCAAAATGGTGTGGGATAGCTTCTCCACGTCTCTCAAAGGTATTGGACACTCTTTCTGGAATATGTTCACCTCCGGCTTCAACGAAGCGCCCTTCTGCTCTGGCACTGCAACCACAATATCCCAGTCGGGAAAATCCGTTCTTAACAAAACCGGCGCTGGAGGAAGCTTGCTCGCTGCCGATGGAAGAAATGCCTTCTTCTCGCTGAACCTGTGCCCTCCGTCGAGGATGAAGCCGCCGTTTTCAAATGCTGCCACACCTATGCCGCTTGTGCCTCCCCTCCCTACCTTTATTGCGAGTTCATATACGTTCAAGCCCAGAGCGTACACTTTATTAACAGCCATGCCTGCGGAAAGAGCAGCCTGGGTTCCAGAGCCAAGACCGATATGAGAGGGATAATCTTTTTCAATGGAGATGCGTATCCCCTCGCCTTCTGGCAGCAGCATTGCGGCGCTGTTTTTCATTCGTTCAATGTGTTCGCTTTTCCCTGTTATCTCAACAATGCTCGATTTTTCTGCCCCTATACTGATAACAGGTTTATCAATCGTAAGCCCGATACCCCCGTCCACGCGCCCGATGCTTGCATTCATGTCTATTAGAGTTAAGTGCAGGCGCGACGGTGTGATTATTTTTAACATATGGAATTCTCTTCTCGGTTATCTCTTTTTCGCACAAGCACAAGGTTGGTTCAGAGCTTAAATCAATTCATCTGATTGTATTTTGGCAAAAGTGCCATCAACAGCACCGCAGCCGTAAATGCCATCACGCTCCCGAACAGGAAAGGGGCATAAGCTCCCATGTAATCCCACAGGATGCCTGCGATTATGCTTGAAAGAAGAGCCAGAAGCCCAGTTGCAGTATAGTACAATCCTATCGCAGTCCCTCTTTTTTCCTGGGGGACTAAATCAACCACAAAAGCCTTGCTTACCCCTTCTGTCATTGCCATATAAAAACCATAGACTGCAAACAGGAGCCATACAAGATATCCAGAATTTGCCATAGCAAAACCCAGATAAACCAGGGCGAAAATCAGGAATCCTCCCACCATTACATTTCTTCTACCGATCTTATCCGAAAGAATCCCGGCAGGCATGGAAGCAAGGGAATAAGTGATATTATACACCACATAAGTTAATACGACCACTGCAATAACCCCTATCGAGCCGAATGTCGAAGTGACTATAGAGGGGATGCCTCCAAAATTCTCAAAAATATTCTTTGCCCGGAGGATAAGGAACGCATTGCTTGAATTGCCTATTGCGAAAATAATCGTAATCATGAGAAAAAGCTTGAACTCACGGCTAAGCTCCGATAGTTTGAACTGTATGCCCTCTTTTTTCTCGCCCTTTTTCTCCGAGACAAACAGCAACAGGAGAACTATACTGATCAAAGCAGGAATGAACGCTATCAGGAATATTATTCTGTACTGCCCGTCGAGATAGTATAACAGCATGAGCGCAGCAAGCGGACCTACAACCGCACCCATCGTATCAAGCGAGCGGTGAAACCCGAAGGCTTTCCCGCGATACTCAGCATCCGTCGAATCCGCTATCAGAGCATCCCTTGCTGAGGAGCGAAGCCCTTTCCCGAACCTGTCAATAAAACGGGCAAAAAGCACGAAATGCCATGTGTAAGCAAGTGCAAGAAGCGGTTTTGCAACTGCAGAGAGGCTGTATCCATAGATGACAAAAGGCTTTCTTTTCCCAACTTTATCCGAAAGCCATCCTGATATAACCTTTAAAATGCTCGCCGTGCTTTCTGCAACACCTTCGATTATCCCCACAACCACCATGGGTGCGCCGAGAACTGTTGTGAGGAATATGGGTATTATGGGATACAGCATCTCGCTGCTGATGTCGGTGAAAAAGCTGACAAGACCGAGTACGAACACGTTTTTCTTTATGCCTTTGATGATGTCTTTTTCCATTTGTCGCTCTTTAAATCTGCTGCTGTTCAACTCTTATTTTAACCGATATTGATTCACGGCATTTTCATGATACCACAATTTAAATAAGTTGCCACGTAATACGTAAAGTCCAGTAGCAAGCCCGGAATTGCAAAAACAATAAACGTCGCCATCAAGGCAGATAAATCTGCTCGAATAGGGTCTCATAGCTTGCAGTTCACTGGACTGTATTATCCTGGTTATAACAAAGATAACTATCAGCCCATAAGTATTACATATTCTGTGAATGTCATGGAAGCATCAGAAGAACCAGAGAAGCCGCCGGAGGAAGCAACGCCTGAGCCAGCGATGAAGGTGCCGGGATTCACAGGGCTGCTGGTGCTGATAGGATTGGTGGCTGCTATATTACTGGCGAGGAGGCGCTTCCTTTTTTTATTTCATATTTAGTATTTCTCAATCTCTTCTATCACGCTTTCAATTATCGCTCTGGCTACGAAAAGGTCGCTTACATTATAAAGGTCATTCAATGCTGCTTTTGCTTCTACTAAATCAACCGGCCCACGTCTATATGCTCTTGCAATAACACCCACCGAACCATGTACTTCAAATCCCAACGATACCCCAGCCTCACGGGCATCCAGGTCGTCTGTCAAAAAGATATTTTTACCAAGTTTCCTGCACAGCGCTAACGCATGAATCTCACCCTCATCAAGTACAAACTTCATCATGGACTGCCTTTGGAATGAATATTCTGCTAAACACTTGGAGGAGATTAAATCTGTTAATCTGTGCTAAATGAATAAGCGGACCTGAATCCGATACAGCTTCATCAGCCATATAAGCCCCATTTGACATCCTCTAAGGCGGCTTTTTTCTGTTTTTCAGCAAGCTTAACAAGGTTTAAACCAACAAGCTTCACTGCTTTATTGCGGTCAATTTCTCCCCGCAAATACATGCTTAACACTCTTTCCCGCCACAATTTAGACACACCAATTTCCAAAGCCTCTGCAATCACATCTGAAACGTCTTCATGTTTTGCTTCAGCCAGTTCTTTTAATTCCTCAAGAAGCTCGTATTTCATTTGTGTACCTCAACTACAATCCGCCTTAAATTTTTTCAAACTCCTCGTCAATAAGTTTCTGCATCTCTTTTGCCTCTTCGTGCGTCAGTGTCCCGGCTACTTCACGCAGGCTTTTTTTGACAGGGTGCGGGCGGACGATTACCACTACATTCTCATGTTCCATAATGCCCTTTAGAGGCTTGACCGGCTTTAATACCTTATCTTCGTATATGGCTTCTATTGTCTGAGTCGTGCTTTCCATCGTCGGACCTCTATTGAGGATATGGGGTTATTAAAATATATAATCTCCCTGCAGGCGCGTTCATCAAGTTTATGGCATCGAACTGAAAGAGTTCGTACGAGTTCGCATCAGTTCGTTGTTTAAATCTGTTGAGAAGCCTGGTAGTCAAACAGCCCTCTTCACAGTCATCCGCTTGTATGATATTCGCCCAGCGACTTAATCGTGATCTCACCATTTTTCATGGCTTCGATTGCATCTGCAGCCGCAAGCGCAGCCTGTATCGTGGTAATATAAGGAACCCTGAAATCAACAGCCGCCCTTCGTATGTGATAACCGTCCTTCACTGTTTGCTTGCTTCTTGGAGTATTTATGATGAGATCAACTTTCTTTTCATGGATAAGGTCAACCACGTTGGGCTTACCCTCGCTCACCTTGTTTATGACCTCCATCTTAATTCCCTTATCCGAGAGAAACTTGGCAGTACCTCGCGTCCCCATGAGGCGCAAGCCTGCATCCGCCATTTTTTTAGCCACCCTGACGGTAAGCGCTTTATCATCATCCCGTATGGACATGAAAACCGTGCCGCTGAGGGGAAGCTTATTCTCGCCAGCCCATTCAGCCTTAAAAAAAGCCCTCCCGAAGTCGTAATCTATTCCCATAACCTCGCCGGTGCTTTTCATCTCAGGTCCGAGCACAGGGTCGGCGCCCGGGAGTTTATCAAAGGGAAGCAGCACTTCCTTGACAGAAACATGCTTGGGGACAATATCGCAGGTATATCCAAGCTCTTTCAGGGTGTGCCCTGCCATGACCCTGGCTGCAATTTTTGCAAGGGGAAGCCCGACAGCTTTACTAACAAAAGGTATGGTGCGGCTTGACCTGGGGTTTGCTTCAAGCACGTAAACCACTCCGTTCTTGGTTGCCATCTGGATATTAATTATACCCACCACACGAAGAGCCAGTGCTATTTTCTTCACATAATCACGCACCGCAGCTATTATCTCAGGCTTCAGGGACTGCGGGGGAATGACGCAGGCTGAATCTCCTGAATGGATTCCAGCCTCTTCTATGTGCTCCATAATTGCGCCGATGAGCACGTCTTTGCCGTCGCATATGGCATCCACATCGATCTCAACTGCATTGTCAAGGAAATCATCGATAAGCACGAGATGCTCATTGGAAACCCTTACAGCCTCCTTCAGGTATCGCTCAAGGTCGCGCTCGTCATATACGATTTCCATGGCTCTTCCCCCGAGCACGTAGGAAGGTCTTACAAGTACAGGATATCCTATTCTTTTTGCTTCGTTGAAAGCCTCGCTGTAATTGGTTGCACACCCAGCCTCGGGTTGAAGTATTCCCAGTTTTTTCATCATGGCATTAAAGCGCCCTCTATCTTCGGCAATATCCATGTCGTCCGGCGTTGTTCCGAGGATTATAGTATTCAACTCAGTCCTTCTATCAAGTTCTTTCTTGAGCGGAATGGCAAGGTTCACGGACGTCTGTCCTCCGAACTGCACCATCACGCCATATGGTCGCTCCCTGTCGATTACGTTCATCACATCTTCAAGCGTCAGGGGCTCAAAGAACAGCTTGTCTGAGGTATCGTAGTCTGTGGAAACGGTCTCTGGGTTATTGTTTATTATATGGGTCTCAATACCCCCCTCCCGCAATGCAGTAACGGCATGAACGGTGCAGTAATCAAACTCGATGCCCTGCCCTATGCGTATGGGACCAGAGCCTATGATAAGCACTTTCTTCTTGTTAGAGGGCGAAGCCTCGCAGTGGTCTTCGTACGTGGAATAATAATAAGGCGTTGCAGCAGCGAATTCTGCTGCACACGTATCCACCATTTTATATGTGGGAATGATGCCATGCTGCCTTCGCAGGTCGTTAATCTCTTCTCTCGTTTTCCCGCACAGGAATGCAATTCTCTCATCGCCAAAGCCCATGCGTTTAGCTTTTCGCAGGTTCTCCACCGACAGCTCTTCTTTTATCGTATCCTCGGTATCAATGATGTTTTGAATTTTCCTGATGAAGAAGGGGTCGATATTGGTAATCCCTGAAATTTCCTCAATTGGCATGCCGTTACGCAGCGCCTGGTATATGACAAACAGGCGCTCGTGGGTTGGATGGCGCAGGATATCCAGTATTTCATCATTGCTCCAATCTTTGAATCCGAAGAACATGTCCACTTCAAGCGAACGAACCGCTTTCTGCAAAGCTTCTTCAATAGTTCTCCCTATTGCCATCACTTCGCCTGTGCTCTTCATTGCAGTGGTGAGATGCTTGTCAGCCGTAACGAATTTATCAAAGGGCCAGCGCGGGATTTTGACAACCGTATAATCGATTGTAGGTTCAAAAGAAGCGGGGGTTTTCTTGGTAATGTCGTTCGTGATTTCGTCCAACGTCATGCCGATTGCGATTTTTGCCGTGACTCTTGCAATAGGATAACCCGTGGCTTTTGACGCCAGTGCAGAGGAGCGCGAAACTCTGGGATTAACCTCAACAATCCTGACCTCATCATCGCGCACAGCGAACTGGATATTACATCCCCCTTCGATACCGAGAGCCCTTATTATTTTTATCGAAGCGCTTCTTAGCTTTTGGTGGTCAGTGTCAGAAAGCGTCTGGGAAGGAGTCACTACTATGGACTCGCCTGTGTGTATGCCCATGGGGTCGAGGTTCTCCATATTGCATATAACGAGGCAGGTATCGTTTTTGTCCCGCATCACCTCGTACTCGAATTCTTTCCATCCTATGATGCTTTCTTCTATCAGCACCTGGTGAATCCGTGAGCGCTCAAGCCCGCGCTCTGTGATTTCGAGGAGCTGCTCCCGTGTATAAGCAATGCCCCCGCCTGCGCCGCCAAGGGTATATGCAGGGCGGATGATGAGCGGAAGCCCGAGTTTTTCTATTAAGTCTTCAGCTTCGGAAAGCGTATTCACAGCTTTTGAACGCGGGACTTTTTCCCCGATACTCAACATTTTTTTCTTGAACAGGTCGCGGTCTTCCGAATCCTTGATTGCCTGCAGTGATGTGCCAAGAAGTTCAACGCCAAATTTATCCAGTACTCCCATCTCTGCAAGCTCGCTTGTGATATTAAGCCCTGTCTGCCCTCCCAGCCCAGCGATAATGCCGTCTGGCAGTTCTTTTTCTATAATCTTTGCCACTATTTCAGGCTCAAGCGGCTCGATATATATGGCATCTGCCATGTCTGTGTCGGTCATTATGGTTGCAGGGTTGCTGTTGACAAGAACTACCTTTATTCCCTCTTCACGAAGAGAACGGCATGCCTGGCTGCCTGAAAAATCAAACTCTGCCCCCTGTCCGATCATTATGGGACCTGAACCTATCAGCAGGACTTTTTTGATGTCGGGTCTTTTTGGCATTTTGCTTCAGTCTATCTCTTTTTCAGCCTAAGATGTCATGACCTGTTATTAATTCTATCCATTAAGCAAAGCATCGGAATTATAGTTAAGAATCTAATTTTCGATACATATTTTATTAACACTTTGCGTTCTTGGCGTGAACTCAGACTCAAAATCTTTCCACAAATCTGGCAAATTCTTAGCAAGCGGCATTAATTTTTCTTTGTCTAACATTATCCCATATCCATGAATGAAAAAATGTCGAAACGCACGATATTCATCGAGTCTCTTTGAAAGTTCAAGCGAAATTATTTGATTGTTAACCGACAAGTCTAATAAATCTTTGTGCCAAGATTCTGAGACTGGGATAGATATTCCCTTATATTTTAGTGCTCTCTTAAGTATGTTCTCTATTCCATTGTAAGTGTTTTGGAGAAACGTAGCGATAGCGGCTAACTCAACGACAGTCTTTTCTTTGCGCTCTAATGCTTCCTTTAATGCCTGAAGAGTAGCCAAGATATGTTCTTTCTCAGCTTGGACCTCTCGAAATAATTCATCCATATATCCTTACCCCTTTTTCTTCAATTATTTGGTTAAATAAAGATTTTTTGGATAAATCCACAATATCCACAGGTTTAGATAAACTTCTCAGTAATTCACCATAAAATTTAAAAAAGACCTCTGGCTTTATTCCCTTAACTGCTAAGTCAATATCGTTATATCCGCTATTCCTATCTAATGATGAGCCAAAGAGGTAAATAGTAGAGACTTTATATTTTTTTGCACATTGGGTAATAATCTCTTTGTCTCTTTCACTTATCATGTCCATTCACCATGTAATATTATACTTCATTGTTATATTTATTTCTACGGTGCCGAATTTCCGATAACGTCTTGCTGATAAAAGAAGTTGCCGAAAGCAATTTGGGTGAAGCGTAGCGAAGCCTTTTATCCGCTGTTATATGACCCGAAGGGCAAGAGAGCGACGATAGGAGCGAGCGCAGAGTTGTGAAGCTTGCCTTTTAATTTTGATATTTTCATTTAAATACTTATGAATGCTAACTAACTTTACTCCGAAGTGGCATGATTTTCGGCATTCCTATCTATAAATTCTTTACTCTTTTGTGATGAATCTATGTCATTTCTGATAAAACTGGAAAACTGCCAATTATGTCATTATCGCCTTCCTTTTCATCTCCAAAATTATCTTCTCCCAATTTATTAAACCAAGCATCATTATCTGTATATGCAAGGACATTCGATGAACCCGTATCAGAAATATATGTTCCATTATGTAAACAAAAAATAGATACGCCTTTTGTAATTTCATGGGATTTAATATCTGAAATCTTTGCAGTCTTTTTGGGATCATTATAATAGTTTGTTGAATGATATATTTTCCCATTATTTGCAAAACTTACTCCAAAGCGTTTAGCAATTGCATTAGTTGAACGATTAATATCTCCTTCCCAAAAATTACATGTGAGAAATAACCCACCTCCATTTTTAGTTAAATGTAAGTTGATAGTTACCCTTATTAAGTAGAAAGTAGAATGTAGAAATTATGCCCTCCACAGCAAGCGTCAAAATAAGCTCCGATGCAAAAATCCTCCTCGATACGCTCCATCAAAAACTGCGCGCCATGGGAATGAAAGTCACAGAGCAGAAGATTCTGGATACCCTGATAGAATACACCGACTTAACTCAAATTAAAAAACTCCTCCAGAAAGAAGAAAACATAGCACTTGCCATGCTCAAAAAACCAGTGCACTGGGGCATTGAAGATTCTTCCGAGCATATTGATAAATACGTATATGGTGAAATTCATGAGCCTTCTACTCGATACCTCAGCACTCGTCGCCGCAAGAAACGCTGAAGATAGAAACCACAATAAAGCTCTGGAGATAATGATGCATGCACTTCAAGGCGAATACGGCAAGCTATCTGTCAGCGACTACATCTTCGATGAGGCAGTAACCCTCGCTTATGTCAGAACAGGCAGCAAAAAATTGGCTTATGACATAGGAAAATTTGCAAAGGCAAAACCAATAAACTTCCGCTTCATAGAGCCGATAGACTTCGATAAAGCATGGGAACTTTATCTGCAATATGAAGATAAACACCTAAGCTTTACGGACTGCACCAATATTGCTCTTATGGAGAGGCTTAAAATTGATACTATTTTCACTTTTGATATGGAATTTAAAGGATTGGTAAATTTAATAGCTTTATGAAATAGCTATTTCATCTCTTTCCTCGGTACTTCCTGATCTCCTCGATTATCTTCTTGTCCACAACCCGCGGCTCCGTCATCTTCCTTGCATCAAGTATCTCGTTCAAGTACTTCTCAGGAATAATATCCTTCTCGACAAGCACCTGCCTCAGTGATTTATTATCAGCAAGCGCAGTTTTAACAAGCCCTGCAACTGCATCGTAACCAATATACGGGTTAAGCACCGTTGCAAGAGCATGGCTATTCTCAAGAAGTTCGATGCACCGTTTCTCATCCACTACCATGCCTGATACACAAAACTCACGAAACATCCTTATGGTATTCGTAAGCAGCTCAATGCTCCACAGTAGGTCAAATGCGATAAGCGGCGTCATCACATTGAGTTCAAGCTGTCCTGCTTCTGCGGCTAATGAAACGGCATGGTCATTACCAATTACCTGAAAACATACCATGTTCACCGCTTCCGGAACCGAGGGGTTTATCTTCCCCGGCATAATGGAAGAACCCGGTTCAACTTCAGGCAGGATTATCTCCGCTATTCCTGTTTTCGGACCTGAATTAAGGAGGCGCAGGTCGTTTGAAATCTTGTTAAGTTCAATCGCTAAAATTCGAAGCGCGTTGGATACCTCCACAAAACCTGCCATACTCCATGAGAGCATGATGCAGTTGCCGGAATAAAATTCTATACCAGTCAGTTTATTCAATTCCGAAATTACAGTCTTTTTGAAATCCGGGTGTGTATTGATGCCAGTACCTACAGCCGTCCCGCCGATACTGAGCTCAAGCATGCTTTTTTCTGCAATTTTCAATCTCTCTATACATTTTTCCAGGGAGGCTGCATATCCGTCAAGTACCTGACCATACCTAATGGGCACCGCATCCTCAAGATGAGTCCTTCCGACCTTGATTACACGATCATACTTTCTTGCTTTTGCACGAAATGCTGCGATTATTTCTTCCAGTTCCTCAATAAGATGGGGTGAAGTTAAAAGCACGCTCAATCGTATTGCAGTTGGTATCACGTCATTGGAAGACTGCGCCATATTTACATGGTTGTTCGGGTGAACGAGGTGATAATCGCCCGGCTTTTTACCAAGTTTTAAAATAGCGACGTTAGCAATGACCTCATTGGTATTCATGTTAAAAGGCGTGCCTGCGCCTGCCTGGAATACATCGAGTATGAACTGGTCGCTGTGTTTGCCTTGAATAACCTCATCCGCTGCCTGGATAACTGCATCACCGATTTTTTTATCAAGCATGCCGAGCTTCATGTTCGCTATTGCTGCGGCTTTTTTTATCATGGCGATGGATTTTATGAACTCTGGTTTTGCACGAAGCCCGCTTATTTTAAAATTTTTAGAAGCTCGGGTGGTAAAAGCGCCGTATAAAGCATTCTCAGGAACTTCGATTTCGCCGAGGCTATCTTTTTCGACTCTGGTCATTTGAACACCATCTCTTTCAATATTCAGAGACACGTATAAATACCTTTACAGATAAAATTGTATACTTGAAGCAATCAAAAAAGAAGGGGCAGTTAAGTCGGTAAATGGAAAAGGTACAAGTACTATTTTCCCTTTCATTGATATCTGACCTTTAAATCTGCTATTTTATAAATATCAGGCTCATATTCAAAAAAACTGGATAGCGATTTTTCGGAGAGCTTCATCATCGCAGTAATCTCTTTTTCATATAATAGCTCGTCTAACTTTTCTGAGATTTCGATTACATGACGCTTTATATCCGTAACTTCAGCTTCTAGGTTTATCATTATAATTCATAATAGGTTTAATGAGATTTTAAACTATGCATGGTATTTGCGGTGCGGCGCTTTCACACAGGCACTGTGCAGCCTGCGAGCCGGCGCTTAAGAATGCGCATGTGGAGGGGCTGGATTTTATTGGGAAGGAAGGCTTGGTTTGTAATCCGTGCAGCAATATTCAAAGGACAGCCTTAGTGAAGCGATTGAGCTGGCGGCGAGGAAGATGGGATAGATGGGGCGGTTTCGAGCGCAGAATTTGAAAAGAAGTTTGGTGTGAGGATTTGAGATATTCTTACGAAGTCGGCACTGTGGACAAATCTTAACCGAAGAAAGGTTTTATAGTAAAAAACACTAACAAGACCGGTATCCTTCGAGTACGGGGTTATGGTAAATTGTAGTTACCCATATATTAGAGATTTTTTAACGCATAGGAAAGTATAAACGAATAATACCATCCTGCAACTTGAATCAAAATATTTTCTACAGACTACAGAAAGTTTATATATAGTTTGTAATAATGATAGGGTCGAACAACATATCGTTCTACCCTATAAGAAACACATAGGAGTGGGTAAGGATATATGTCTTTCAAAAAGCGAATGCTTGAGTATTGAATATAAACGCATATTGAAGGAGATAAAATGGAAAGTAAATGCCAGAGATGTGGCCGTATTGGACGGCATGAAAATGGCCATATCATTAATGGTAAATGGTACGGTCCTGTTTGTTTCAGGAAAAACTCTATCACATGATAAAGATTTGACTGAATAAACATATGTGACAAGACGATTAGGAATAAGCCTTATCGTCTTTTTTTTAAATTATTTATTACATACAGGACATGGACCGAATTTTTCATGGGTTTTTTTGAATACCATATCAAAAACATCCTGGTCATTGTATGTGACACACTGATAGTTACATTGTCCCTGTAATTTCTTCCTTAACTTAAATCCAAATAACATATCCTCAATCTCACACGTTATTTTACCATTTGTAAGCCAAGTTTTTGTTTCGTTTGTATAGCAATGTGAATTTAACCATTTATAACATGCCCAAGAGATTAATCCACTGCTCAAATTTTTAGCAAATATTCTTCCCCGATTTGCCGACCGTGCATCATTTTTTATGAAGATATCTAAATTTTTATATATCTTATCATTTATCCCATTATTAATGATTTTTATCTCAAAACCAGATTTTGGAGTAGGACTATCGAAAGAAAAAGACGGATTGTCAATAAGTCTATAAGTATATTCGATCCCATCACCGCCAACTGTTACCTCTTTATTATTGCATTGAATAATCTTTCTTGCCATAATTCTTCAAGATAGTGTAAGCTATTAAATTCTTCGTTGATAT
>CAYSLW010000015.1:0-5360 GCA_964431955.1 uncultured Candidatus Methanoperedens sp.
TTTAAGTATTCTTACGACCTGATCCTCTGAATACTCTATCTCAAATCTTTCTTTTTAATATAACTCTTAAGTTACCCCTTCCTGATAACAAGATTCCCCTTAGCATCTTTTTCAAAAATAATCTTAAATTTCTCATCTTTAGTTAAGAAGGCGCCGCGAATATGCGCCCGACCTTAAACGATATTTATCAAACCTCTTTAAAAGCTTTCCCTGATTTATCTCCACTCCAATCTTCAACGAAAAGCTCAAAACAATTCTTATTGCAAAACCATCCTCTCACCTCTGATTCACTACCTCTATCTAAATAATGTTTTTCAATATCGACCTCCAAAGCACGTTTACAGTATTTGCATATGGTCATGATTCCCATCTCTTCCAATCCATTTTCTATTCTATCCAACCTCTTTTCTAATTCATCCAATCTTTTGTCTGTTTTGTTCATATTTATCCTCTTTTAAATCACATTCAGCATTTTATTGTCTGCTATATAATAAGCCTTACTCGGTAGTTTTGTAACATAAAATAATTTATTTTATTGAACACTATGTCGTTTATATTACAAATATTATATTTTCTTTCATTCTATTATTTCTCCTTACTAAACATTTATAAAAATAAACTTTATATTAATATTACTCGTAGCTCAGACAATTGCCTTTCCGGGACAAAAATCTACTTGAAACATAATGTTTTCTGCATGAATTTCTTTCCCAACATAATTTTGAACATATATTGACAGCGCCTTATGAACACGAATATGGACTTCTTTCTTTATGGTAATTCCATTTTTTAATTCTTCGTAGAGACAATCACCCACGAGTTCCTCACGATTACCAGTCGAATGGTCTTCTATAAAAAGCCGTATCTCAGTTTCATTTTCAATCTCTTTATCACCAGATCGGATTGTTAATTTTAGTTTATTATCTCCTGCACGAATCAATATCAGGTCTTCTTTTTCGTTCTCATGTCCCTTAAAGACGGGATGTAGCATAACAACCCTACCTTCGGCACCTGATTTTACATCAACGTATTTGTTAAAACTGTCTATTCTCTTCGTTAAAATCATCTTACGACAGTTTTCTTCTCTGTCAAGATATTCATTTATTGCTTTTTCAATCGTAACTCCAATCTCACCATAGATGCGCCCCGATGCTTTTTGGGCAATATGCATACGTAATCGGTTCATTGTGTTTTTATCGATGCGAAATGGTTCTGTTTCCATGTCTTAAAATATGATTCAATCGTATTTATAGTTTTACTACATGTATTATTACATGTAGTTATGTCTTCCAATCTTGGCGGTCAATTATTGTATATGAGCCAAGACGTGCGACCCCGCTTCCGGGCGCGGTTCGGCAAAGCCGAATCCCTGCGGGGACGGCGTGCCACGAAGCATGGGGAGGTTGGGCGACACTGCGAACTGCGCAGAGTCGCAGCTTTTGGTTCATCCCGGGTTTGAAGTTGAACACGTAGAAAGGCTACTGCGCTATAGCAGTTTACTTGTTGAAATCTCTAACTCATATCCCCACAAACCGTGCCGTCTTCCCCAACTCCTCCTCTATCCTCAAAAGCTGGTTATACTTCGCATTCCTCTCGCTCCGTGCCGGCGCCCCGGTCTTGATCAATTCAGCCCCGATAGCCACTGAAATGTCAGCAATGGTGGTATCTTCGGTTTCAGCAGACCTGTGGCTTACAACCACTTTATACCTGTTTTTCTGTGCCAATCTCGCTGCGTCAAGAGCCTCGGATAGCGTGCCTATCTGGTTGACTTTTAGTAAAAGGGTATTCGCAGCATTCATTTTTATGCCTTTTTCAAGCCGTTTGACATTGGTCACAAAAAGGTCGTCACCCACGATTATCGTATCCTTAAGCTTTTTTGTCAGCGCTGCAAAATCATCAAACGCCTCTTCATGGAATGGGTCTTCGATAGAGAGAATCGGATAGGTCTTGACAAGATCGGCATAATAATCCATTAATTCCCCGTTTGATAATGCCTTTCCATCGATGTAGTATTTATCTTTTTTATAGAACTCGGAAGCTGCGGCATCCAATCCGATGGTGATTTTTTTCTCATATTCTGCCTCTTCAATTGCAGAAACCAGGAAATCAAGCGCATCCCTTGTGTTTGCAAGCGGGGGAGCATAACCTCCCTCGTAACCCACGTTGAGAGCCGAGCTGCCGTATTTCTTCGAAAGTATGGAGCCGAGGGTATGATAGGTCTCCACACCCATGCGCAACGCCTCAGAATACGTCTTCGCACTTTTTGGCTGAATCATGAATTCCTGTATTGCAAGCTCGCTGCCTGCGTGTTTTCCCCCGTTTATCACGTTCATGGTAGGACACGGAAGTGTGAATGCGTTTGTGCCTCCAAGGTAGCGGTAAAGGAAAAGCTCCAGGGCATTCGCAGCAGCATGGGCAACCGCCAAAGAGACTCCCAGAATTGCGTTGGCGCCCAGCCGCGATTTATTCGGGGTTCCGTCAAGCTCAAGCATGAGCCTGTCGATATCGTGCTGGTCGCGGACATCCTTGCCAAGAAGGGCTTTTTTTATTTCGGTATTGACATTGTTTACCGCTATCCGGACACCTTTTCCGTGATATCGCCTGTCTTTGTCCCTCAACTCAAGCGCTTCGTTTGTTCCTGTGGATGCGCCCGAGGGCACGCTGGCGCGCCCGAATCTGGTTTCTGTAAAAACATCGACTTCTACTGTAGGGTTGCCCCGTGAGTCGAGTATTTCTCGCGCATGAATGTTTTCGATTGCGAACAATGTCTCACCAGTTGAACTGAATGGTTGCGGTTGTACTTAATTTTAATTATTCCCTGTGATATTTAATATCGCATTCCTTGCATCTTCGATAATTTTTTCTTCATCAAGTTTCACTCTGTAATTTTCCATCAGTATTTCCCCATCAACTATCGTTGTTTTCACATCGCATCCCGAAGCGCCGCGGACGAGAGATGAAATCAGATTCGATGATGCAAAATGCGGTTTTTTGAGGTCTACAAGAATAATATCTGCCAGATATCCGGACTTGAGCACACCCGCGTTTATCCCCAGCGCCCGCGCGCCGTTCACAGTCGCCATTTCAAGCACTTTTGGCGCCGGCATTGACATTGGGTCTTTGAGCTTATGAAGCAACGAAGCGCACCGCATCTCCTTCCACATATCAAGACTGCCGCCTGAAGCAGCGCCGTCTGTGCCGAGGGCGACGTTTATGCCTCGCTCAAGCATCTTCGGCACAGGCGCAATACCCGCGCCAAGAGCTATATTGCTCGATGGACAGTGGACGACATTGACCTGCTTATTTTTCAGCATAGCAATATCATCATCCGACAGCCATACGCAGTGAGCAGCAAGAACCCCTGGACTGAGGAAATCTATGCTGTTGAGAAAATTTATTGAGCACATACCGTAGCGTTTTTTCATTAAATCCAGTTCATATTCTGTTTCAAGCACATGGATATGAATACTGCTTTTATCCCTCAATGCCATTGCCTTGACCTTAATCAAAAACTCTTTTGAGCACGATGCCGCTGAGTGCGGTGCATACATCGTGGTAATCCTCCCATCTGATGCACCATTCCATTTCCTGACAAAATTCGCCCTGATCTTTAGTTTCGTATCCGAATCCGAATTTAGCCCTTCAAAAAACTTTATGAAAGTTTTATCAAAAACCTTTGAGAAAGGTTTATAAAACGACGGGTATGGCGCACCATACCCGAACACGCCCTCCCGAGGCGTGACTCGGGAGGGGTATGCTTCGCATACCCCAGCACTGCGCAAGCCGAAGTTTCGGCTTTCAATCATCCCGTATCCCAGCGCCGCTCTCATACCCGTTTCTTCCACGGCTTTCGCCACCTCATCCATGTGGATATACATATCAGCAAAAGCTGTAGTGCCTGTTTTTATCATCTCAAGCACACCAAGATATGCGCCTGCCCTTACGTCAGCAGGTTTAAGTTTCATCTCTGCTCCCTGAATCTTCTTTGTCCATTCTTTGTAAGCAAGATCGTCTGCAAACCCGCGGAAAAGCGTCATGGAGAGATGCGTATGGGCATTGATTAATCCGGGCATCACAGCGCATCCTTTTGCGTCAATCACTTTATCTGCCTTCTCATTCGTGTCCTTACCCACAAAAGTGATTAAACCGTCATCCACGACTACCACCCCTCCATCGATAATCACGCCATTCATGGTGAGCATGCGACCGTCCTTGATTATCAGGTCTGCCATAATGGATTAGTAGGCGGAGGTTATAAAATAAGGTTTCTAAAAAGCTGGCATCAACCGATTAGAAAAACTTATAACTTCCTTTTTCTATTGAGGTAAGGTGATATATTCTGCCCAATAAAGCTTTAATAAGCGTTTCTGACAAGACCGGAATAATTGATTTTGCTGCCGGGCTCACTCGTCTTGGTTTTCAGATAATTTCCACAGGCGGAACTGCGAGTGTTTTAAAAAACGCAGGCATAAAAGTAAGTGATGTCTTTGGGATTACGGGATTCCCTGAGATGATGGATGGGAGAGTTAAGACTCTTCATCCCAAAATACACGGAGCCATTCTCGCTCTGCGGGATAATCCAGCGCATGTAAAAGAAGCATCAGAGCAGGGCATCGAACTCATCGATATCGTAGTCGTGAACCTCTATCCTTTTGAGAAGACCGTGGCGGAGGGCAAAAGCCTGGAAGATGCCGTCGAAAATATAGATATCGGAGGGCATGCCCTTGTCCGGGCTGCCGCAAAAAATTACAGGCATGTGGCTGTGATAACCGACCCGGCAGATTATCCAAGAATCCTGAAAGATCTCGAACGCGGGGAAATCAGCCTGAACACAAAAGAGAAGCTTGCGGTCAAAGCCTTTCGCAGGATAGCAGATTATGACTGCGCTATCGATACTTACCTGAGCCGCAGGCTCACCAACGAAGATATCATGCGCCTGAAATTCGTGGAGGGAAGAACGCTCAGGTACGGCGAGAACTGGCATCAGAGGGCTAAATTCTATAAAGAGCCTGACATTACTGAGCCCTCTATCGCAAATGCAAAGCAACTGCATGGAAAGGCGCTGTCGTATAATAATTATGTGGACGCTGATGGTGCTTTGAACTTAGCTCTTGAATATAAGGACAGTATTGCCGTCGTGGTGGTCAAACACTGCAACCCGTGCGGGCTTGCAACAGGAAGAACGCTTTCCGAGGCTCTTTCTAGGGCGTGGGAAGGCGACCAGATGTCGGCGTTCGGCAGCATAATATGCATGACGCGCAAGCCTGACCTTGCGACTCTGGAATTTCTGAAAGGTAAGTTCGTGGACTGCCTGCAAATACACAAAATCAAATGCTGTAGTCATTGCGAGTGAATACGAG